>JAUSEJ010000333.1 GCA_030650265.1 Dehalococcoidia bacterium
TCCTCCCGGGGGAAGTAGGCTTGTGGCGACTCCCGCCATCCTCAGGAGGACCAGGTATCGAATCCGGGCCCCACTCGGGCTTACGTAGATTCGGCATCTTGCCGGCGGGTAGTCTCCCCGAAGGCGTTGATGGCTTAGGCATCTTGGCTCTGATTGTCACACCTTCACCCCTTGTAAGCGTAGTTTCTCGGCTTCTACAATGGCTCTCTGTTGAGCTTTGATTCTCGCCCTCACGTTCAGTTTCCCGGCCTGGTTTGTCCAAGAGTGCATCGGCACAGAACCCGCGTCTCGCTGCACAGAGGGGCGTCTACGCATCATGATGGCGATGCCGTGTGCAATTACACGATCGTCATGACATCCCCGCTCGCTTCCAGTCTTGCCGTTGCCAAGTTGCTTGTAGGACAGGCACTCGTCCCAGAAGAAGGAATCGTAGGACCTGAGCTCCTGGCGAGCTATGAGGCCGCCGAGCTCGGCTTCCATGATAGGCTTGGTAAGCGTAGTAGTCGGCCAGCCGGCTTCGGGACGTGGGCGCTCGCCTGGCCTTAGCCCAGTGAAGGCGACGTGCATGTAGAGCTTGGGGTACTGAAGTTGCCTGAGTCGCAGGAGGACCGTGTGGCCGTGGTTGTTACGCTCGACGCCCAAGAGCGCATCGTTATACTCGCGGCACAGGGCATTGATACGTTCGGCAAACAGATCGGGGGGCAACTGACAGTGGAAGCTGAGGACGTGCTCACAGGACTGGAAGTCGTAGATGGCTAGGTGCGAATAGTCGAGGGAGTCATTGCCGGCATCCCGGCCCTCGGCAACATCTGCGCCGGCAACGTGTCTATGTCCTGCCACTGGTAGCGCCCATATATGGACATGGCCATTGTCTCGGGTAAGTAGGGGTTCCCTTGAATGTGCTTGGCCGGCGAGGATAGCGACCTTATCGAACAGACAGAGGCCCGAGGCGACAAATGCCGCCTCCGGGGTTTCGGGGTACTCCCTGTCTAGCAGGGAAGGCGTGGCGGCAAGTTCTCGTACCTTTTCCTGCCACCATTCGGCGGTGTGACGAGGATTGTCGTGGCGACCGACAAAGGTGTGGCGATAACCATTATGCTGATCTACCCACATAGCGTGATAGCCGTCGAAGGCGTTGGCGGTGGACTCGTTGACTTCATAACCGTCAGCCACAAGAGCGCCCGATATAGCGGCCAACTCTTCCTCAGTGTCTTCCCAGAAGGCACGCTCGGTCTTCAGCAGGTACCGGCAGCGTTCCGACCTACCACCACCACGAGCCAATGCCTTGATAGTGCCCTTCCCCTGTATTTCCAGTTCTGTCTCGTTGTCCTTCAGAAGCACAGGACACTCTCCCTGAGGAAGACTCATAAGGTAGTGGCGAGCTGAAGAGATAAGGTTCTTGGCACTGTCGTGCTTGTCAGCCTTAATC
>JAUSEJ010000363.1 GCA_030650265.1 Dehalococcoidia bacterium
TGGTGGGGCCCCTGCTAAAAGAAAAGCGAATCCAATTCGTGAAAGGATTCAGTCGCAGCCCGGTCCCCAGCGACGGTTTCTCCTACGACACGGCCCGCGAGCAGGTTACAGAGCTTACCATTCGGCCCTTGTTAAACCTCTTCTTCCCGGAATTGTCGGGAATCATTCAACCGTTGGGGGGCGAGAACGCCATTCGCCGGGAAGTTCTGGAATCTGTGCCGATTCATACCGGCCACGGCATGGAAATGGCCCTTCTGATCGACGCATTCGCCCGCTTCGGGTTGAGCGCCATCGCCCAGGCCGATCTCGAGGAGCGGGTGGAAAGAGTGCGCCCACTCCTGGCCATGAGCAAAGTGTCGTTCGCCATAATCCAGGTCGTCGTCAAAGAACTCGAGGAACGAAGCAAAGTCCGCTTGCTCGAAGACGTCAACAAGAGCATGAAAGTGATCAACTACGCCGATACAGGCAGCTTCAACCTCGAGGAAGTCGAGATCGACGACATCCGGCGCCCGCCGATGATCACCTCTCCCTCCTACGTGGCAAAAAGGAGTCAAAGCAAGAAGACGGTATCACCTCTGGAATAGCGCCCGGCCGCGAGATGAATTTGAGGCGGCATCGTTCAGCAGCGCCTGTCATCGAACACCCACTGTTGGCACTCCTCTTTCGGTTTGCAAAGTATATATACCTTCGATCAGTTATTGCGTCAACCAGTTCGGTTACAGCCTGACGTAGTTCCAACGTCAGATGCCGGTCAACGGGTGAAGTCTGCTGCCCGGTGTTGGTCCTTCCGCAGAAGGATATCACAGATTACAGGATTGCGCAGATGTCAGTGCGGCAAGACCCGTCTCCTTAAACCGATCAACCGGCAAAAATCAGCGTAATCAGTCCTTCAGCCGAAGGACGGTTCAGACAGCGTAATTCCTGCTAACAACACAAGTTTTCCGTCGACTGAAAGGCTCTGCTGAGACGACCTGACAATACCAGGCGGTGGCGTTTTCCCCTTCTTGCCATGGCGCCCTGGCGCGCCAGGCCAACCGCCCTACGTGAAAGGATGTGACAAGCGAAGGATTGCCGCATTCTGGCAAATCAGGCGTGCTGCTTCGCTGTATCCTGTCCACTTCTCTACCAGGCTCCAGAGTACCCCCGTAACGTCAGCGGCAAGAATACCGTGTGCGTCGGTGTGATTATCTCGATATTGAGAGTGCCAGTAACCATATCCGCGACGTTTGATGCCATGACTGTAATGATCTTCGGACCGCTTGTATCCCATGTGAAAGAATTCGTATCGCTCAACCCTGACGAGTGGGTGACAGAATTCTGACCAGTTGCTTGCCAAACGTAGGTGATTGGCACGCTGGCACTGATCGGAGCGACTGAAGTTATGAATAGATAAGACGTACTCACGAGCCCTGCGAATGGGCCGCCGATTGCCAAGCTTTCTGGCGGGCGAACTATTGCCAACTTCACCACGAAGGCGTCATAGTCGCCACCGAAGCTGGTATCGAAGGCCACCGGCGTGGTGGGGAAGTCGCTGGAAACGGTGGACCCAATGACGTAGGCCGCCCCGCTGCCGTCCACGGCGATGCCGTGGCCATAGTCATCGCCGCTCCCGCCGAGGAAGGTGGCGTA
>JAUSEJ010000370.1 GCA_030650265.1 Dehalococcoidia bacterium
GCCTCCATCGCTTTGGCGTCAACACCGCCGGCCATTTTGCCTCACTGCCGGCCAATGAAGTAATTTTTCAATTTGAGGAGGAGGGAAGACTAGCGCACCGGTTGGCGAGAGGCATCGATGACCGGCTAGTGGTTCCCCGCCAGGTCCCGCCGACCATCGCCCAGCGCGTCGAATATGATTACCGGGTGGAGAGTATCGAGCAGGTCCTCTGGTCGGTCGATCTACCGATAAAGCGCGCCGTTAGAGAGTTGGAGAAAAGCTATCGCCTGTGCCAGGAGGTCAGATTACATCTGACCTTCGACAACGGCGAGGCCTGGTACGATAAGACCGGCCTCCTCGAGCCCACGGCGAAGCAGCAAGATATAGTCGAAGCCCTAAAGCGCATCGTCGGTGGGTCGGCAACCGTAGGCGACCGCCCGGCAAATGGCGAACGGTCAATCGCCCCTACCTATCCTACCTCCCTTACCCTGATCCTTGCCGGTCTCGGCGGGGAGAAGGGAAGACAACTCAACCTGTTCACGGACATCAAGCGGCAGCAATCCCTGAATCGGTCGATAGGCGAACTGCAACGCAAGCTGGGACAGGACTGCCTAAAGTATGCGGTGATAATCGACCCCCTGGCTCCCCTGCCGGAACGACGCTTTACCTATCGTCCCGCCAATTAGCTGGCCCACTTTATTGGCCAGACCAGCGAATTTGCCAATCCCTGATCGCAGGCCCCCAATTGTGATGATAATCCTAATAGGTGTTCCGAAGTTCCCCTCTTGTCCTTCCGCGAAGCCAATTGATAGCCTGACCAAAGGCCAATTTGTGCACAGCGCACAAATTGGCCAGGTCAAAGTTCTGGCTCTCAGTACGAAGATTACTACCTTGAGAATAAGTTAGAATCAAGTCAGGGCACGGAGATGTTGGGTTAACTGCGCGCTCTCTTGCCCTTCTTCCTTAATTGGTGGCGCCGGCGGGTCCCAGCCCGCCGGTGTCGGAATTATCATAATATATAGCAGGGAGGAATACAATGGTTCCAACACCTAAGGGCAAGCCAGGGCCAGCCGAAAGGGAGGCCACACTGGTCGGGGCCAGGCAGGCCATCGAACTCGCCAAGAAGACGGGCGTCAAGATAGTAGACTTCAAATTCATCGACCTTCCCGGCCAGTGGCAGCACTTCTCCATCCCCGTCGGGCATCTAACGTAGTACGTTTTTGCCGAGGGTCACGGCTTTGATGGTTCGAGCATCAGGGGTTTCCAAAAGATCAACGAAAGCGATATGTTGCTCTTTCCCGACGCCTCGACGGCCATAGTCGACCCGGTTCTCAAAGTGCCTACCTTGAGCATAATCTGCGATGTTCGTGATCC
>JAUSEJ010000376.1 GCA_030650265.1 Dehalococcoidia bacterium
GGCGACGGTAACCGAGAAAGAGATGGCGATGGCTTCTGCTCTCATCTCGGGCATGTCCACGCCGTTAGACTGGGCGAAATACAAGGATAATTACCGGGACCGTCTCAAGGAAGTGCTGGAGGCCAAGATGGAGGGCCGCGAGGTCGAAGCCCTGCCCGAGATAGTCTCCACGGTCAATGACCTAGAGGCGATGCTGGCGGCTTCGCTGGCGGCGGTAGGTGCGAAATGAGCCAAGCTATCCACTTCGCGGTCGGGGATACCAAACAGCAGGTCAAGGAGGAGCTGGATAAGCAGGCTCGTCATTACGAGAGTCTCGGGTTATATGAGGAAGCACGGGAAGAGCCTCATTGGGAAGAGAAGCAACAGAAATTCGTTGCGGGGATGTGCTTCCACAACTAGCGATACTGTCTGACAAGGAGGGGCTACTTGGACATGATTAAGGGCTGGAAAAACAAGGTAGTCTGGATTCGGCGATGGCTCTATCACGGATGTCTCCGTGAGAGACGCTTCATCGGATTTCGGGACTGGCAACACGAAAATATGTAGCAGGAGGCGATAACGATGATACCAGAACCCCACGATGTCAAAATGGACGACCGAGCGGTGGCTGAACAAGAACATCAATCCCGCCTGCCCGGAATACGTGTCCGGCCTCTGTCCAAAGAAGGATGCCCGCACCGCTATGGTATGAGGGACTGGGTAGACTCTTGCGATATTAACGAGGGTCGACCCTGCATCTTCGAAACCTTCGAGGCGGAGCAAGGCTGTGAAATCTTCCGCTACATATTGCGGGAAATAGAAGCGGAAATGGGGATTTAAGGAGGTGATAAGTGGATAAAATCAAACCAATGCTCGCCAAGGACGGCGGCGAGGTGGTTAATGACCCAGGGATGTTATTCGAAATAAAGTATGACGGAGCCCGGTCGATAGCTTTCGCCGACGGCACGATGAAGGGATACCGACTGCAAGCCCGAAGCGGTACGGATAAGACCGCCACTTTTCCGGAGTTTGAGTTTAACATCGCCAAGCCAGCCATTCTGGATGGGGAGATCGTCTCGGCTTGCGGGAAAAGCTTTCAGGACGGTATTCAGCCTCGAGTTAACCGGGACAGGGATATCTCGATGGCTGTCAAAGCGATGCCGGCGAAGCTGGTTGTCTTCGATGTATTAGAGGTCGACGGCAACAGCGTGGAGAACCTCCCGCTCAAAGACCGCAAGGAATTGCTCGCCACGCTGGTCACTCCAACACCGACCGTGTCGGTGGCTCCATTTACCGATGATGGTGTGGCTCTCTTCGCAGCATCAAGGGCTTTGAAAGCTATCGGTGACGGCGTCTATCGCCAGGGCGAAGAAGGCATCGTGGGCAAGTCTAAGCACGGAAAATATCTTCGTGATAAGAGGGAATGGTTCAAGGTCAAATGCTGGCAGATCGGGACCTTTATGGCAGTGGGATATACAGCTGGCACAGGCTGGCGGACTTCTACCTTCGGGGCCCTCGTTCTGGCGGATGCCAAAGGAAAGCATGTGGGCGAGGTGGGAACGGGCTTCAATGCCGAAGATATCAGGAACCTGATGAAGATGTTCTCGCCCACGGGAGTGTGTCCCTTCCCCAGGGAGCCCGAGCCGGTGACCTGGATTAAGCCATTCTCCATCAAGGTGCGCTATCTGGAAATGACTAACGACGGAGTACTCCGTTTCCCAAGTTTCAAGGGTATCGTATAGCCATCAGGCGAAATCGTTCACATTGAAAGGTTTCTCGATGATTCGAGCCACTTCCCGGTGAGGTAGGTTTTAAAAAAGGAGGTGATACCCGTTGATAACCCCCATTGTTTAGCCTCGGAGGGGGTTATGGGGGGTTCGAAACCGCCGCAATGAATGATAGCTGGAATGATAATA
>JAUSEJ010000385.1 GCA_030650265.1 Dehalococcoidia bacterium
CACGCATTCGCCACATGGTCGCTTCAACACAAACATTACTGCCTGCTTTGGACCACTGGCTGATTGTCGAATGAGCAACTACAATCCGGCCACTTTCAGGCCGGTGTGTGAGCCAGACTTTGCTTGGCGCACCGAAACAACACTGGGCGCCGGCCATGTCGTACTTGTGCGTCCTTCGGCAGCGTCGCTGCCGCTCTGCTACCGAAGGATCGGTTGGTTCCTTTCCGAAATAACCCCGCCCGCGGGGTCGGTTGCTCGAAATGACATTCAGCGCCACGTACCTCCTATTCCTGAACTGTTACCGAATTCTTTTGACACAACCGCAATCTTGAGATATGATAAGTACTGACGAAGAAGGAGGTGGTGGCTATATGAACGATAGTCAACGAGGTGATCTTGGGGGCTAGGGTTTTAGCCCAGAGTCATCGTGACCTCCGGGTCATGAACTTTTGCCCTCACACCTCAGTTACCTGTGAGGGTAGTCAATTGGGCCACCTCCGCCTTGGGCCGGGTGGCCCTTCCCTTTTGTAGGCAAACCCACACCTTCCCCACTGACGACATTAGGTCCAGTCGCCTTTCCCGACAGAGGAATTCGCAGGTATCTGGCGGAAAGGCATAAAGGCGCAAGAGGAGATGTCCTTGATCCGGTTGACCGTAAATGCTGACATCGAATTACGCTTGCTTGAAGTGGAGGACGCGGAGGAGTTGTTTGCGCTGGTCGACCGAAATCGCGAACATCTGCGCCATTGGCTGCCGTGGGTGGACGGCACGACCACAGTAGAAGACTCCCGACAGTTCAGACTGCAAGGGCTCGAGAGATTCGCCGAAAACGGCAGTTTTGACGCCGGAATTTGGCACAAGGGAAAACTGGCAGGGGTAATTGGCCTGCACCGGATAGCCTGGGCAGAGCGAAAATCCTCAATCGGCTATTGGCTCGGCGAAGAGTTTCAGGGAAAAGGCCTGATGACGATGGCCTGCCGCGCGATACTGCAATACGCCTTCGAGGAGCTCGAACTGAACCGAATCGAGATCAAGGTCGCGACGGGAAACGCCCGCAGCGGGGCAATACCGGAACGCCTGGGGTTTACTCACGAGGGAGTCCTGCGCGACGACGGGTGGCTATACGACCACCACGTTGACCACGATGTCTTCAGCCTGCTGCGGCGGGAATGGCTGTCGCAAACAAAATAGCCAAACGGAAAGGTAGATGGAATGCGCACACCGATCATCGCCGGAAACTGGAAGATGCACAAGACGGTCAAGGAAGCGCTTGACCTCGTAGAGACCCTGTCGCAATCGACGGCGGACGTTTCGGGAGTGGAGATCGTGGTATGCCCGACGTATACGTCATTGTCCGCCGTGGGATGCGCCGTGGGTGGCACGAATATCGAGTTAGGCGCGCAGGGCATGTTCTGGAAGGAACAGGGCGCGTGGACCAGCCAGATCAGCCCGTTGATGCTGACCGATGTGGGGTGCAAGTACGTAATAATCGGCCACTCAGAGACGCGAGGCCGGTTCGGTACCGTAGACGCCGAACTTGAGAAAGTCCTCTCCTACTTCTCAGAAACAGACGAGACCATCAACCTGAAGGTAAAGGCCGCTTTCGCGCACGGACTGACGCCCATCGTCTGCTGCGGTGAAATGCTTGGCGAGCGCAAGGCCGGGAGCACGGATGAAGTCATCGCGGCGCAGATACGCAAGGACTTGGCGGACTTGTCTGAGGACCAGGCCAAGTCCCTGGTAGTCGCCTACGAACCCGTCTGGGCCATCGGGACCGGAGAAGTCTGCGATTCGCCTGAAGCCAATAGGGTGTGTGGCCTGATACGCCAGGTCGCAGCGACCATGTACGGGCGGTCCGTGGGCGACGCGGTGAGGATACAGTATGGCGGCAGCGTCAAACCGGACAACGCAGCCGACCTTCTGCACAAACCGCACATAGACGGCGCCCTGGTCGGAGGCGCGAGCTTGAAAGCGGAGGATTTCACGGCGATTATCAGGGGAGCGCTGTAGAGTTAGTTCGCCACGGTGGTATAATCCCATATAAGCAATCACCGGAGTGTAACTCTGATCAAGGAATACCAAGTCTATTTGGAGGCCGCCCAAGAGAGCGGCTACGTGGTGACCTGTCCGGCGCTGCCTGGCTGCGTGAGCGAGGGCGATAGCCGTGAGGAAGCTTTGGCTAATATCAGGGATGCTATTGGAGGTTACCTGGAAACATTGCGACGTCATGGGGATCCGCTGCCGAAGGTGGAGATTGAGATAGTAAAGGTCGCCGCATGAGGAGAATAACTGCAAAGAGGGTTCGTGGAGATTCGTTATGATAGGAGAATACATACAGGCTGCATTGCGGCAGGCCCGATACGAATTGATAAAGGATGATGAACCGTACTATGGTGAAATCAAAGGCCTTCAAGGCGTATGGGCAACAGGCAAGACCTTGGAGGAATGCCGGGAGAGGCTTGCTGAGGTACTTGACGGCTGGATTCTCATTCGGCTGACCCGAGGACTGTCAGTTCCTCCGGTCGGAGGCATCGAACTCAGAGTTCCCAAGGATATGAAAGTTGCCTAGGCTAACACCAATCTCTTGGAGGGAGCTGGTGATGCGCCTCCGAAGGCACGGGTTTCAAGGGCCGTTTGAGGGAGGGAAGCATCCCTATATGATGCGAGGCGATACGGTTGTCACTATCCCGAATCCGCACCGCGATCCGATAGGGGCCGACCTCTTGATCCGAATACTGCGCCAGGCAGGGCTAACTCGCAGCGAGTGGCTCTCCGACAGCTAACCCGTTCGGCGATTCGGCGCCACCCGACGTTCCTGCGTTTACCCCCCGGCCTTTCTACGTACACTCACTATATGATCTACATCGGCACATCGGGTTTCAGCTACGACGACTGGAAGGGACACTTCTATCCTGAGAGCATGGATAAGAAGGAAATGCTGGCCTACTACAGCCGCCGGTTCTCGTGCGTCGAGGTCAATTCCACCTACTATGCCCTACCCTCCCCCTTCACCTTCGTGTCCATGATGCGCAAGAGCGGCCCCGATTTCCACTTCGTCGTAAAAGCCCACAAGGACATGACCCACGCCGAGGAACCGACGCCGGAGATATTCGAAGGCTTCAAAACGGCCATCCACCCGCTGATCGAGCAGCGCAGGTTAGGCTGCGCCCTTGCCCAATTCCCCTGGTCGTTCAAGAACACATCGGATAACCAGGACAAGCTGCGCTGGTTCAAGGAACGCATGGGCGACATCCCGACGGTCATCGAATTTCGCAATGTGGATTGGGTGAACGACGAGACATTTGCCCTGCTCCGCGAGATGAACCTGGGCTTCTGCTCCGTCGACGAGCCCGGCCTCAAAGGCCTGATGCCGCGCATAGCCGTCGCCACTTCAAAAATCGGTTATGTCCGGTTCCACGGACGCAACGCCCACGATTGGTGGAAGCACGAGGCTGCATGGCAGAGATACAACTACCTCTACACGCCCGAGGAGCTGGAGGAGTGGGTCCCGAGGGTCCGCAAGCTGGAACAGGAGACGGAAGCCACATATCTGTTCTTTAACAACCACTACCAGGGCAAATCGGCGCAGAACGCGAGAATGTTCGCCAGTATGCTCGACCTCCCACTGCCGACAGTAGAACCGGCGGCGGAACCCGGAACGCTGGACATCTAACTTCAACCTTTGTTTGATGCCTTTCAGGCATAAGTGGGCGCAATCCTCCGCAAATAGCAGCAAGTCGTCGGTTGTACTCGAACGGTTGCGATATCTGGTTATTGCCAGCCTTTCTCGTGCATTCGTACAGTCTGGCAGGCTTGCCATGCGTCCTCCAATACGGGTATATTTCAGGTTGGCGCTCTCAATGTAAGAGCGCTAATCAATCTTATGCTTAGGAGGCGCTTTTATGCTGAAGCCATTGGGCGATCGGATTATCGCCAAGGCGACTTCCGCTGAGGAAGTGACCAAGGGTGGTATAGTCCTCCCTGACACCGCCAAAGAGAAACCCCAGGAAGGTGAGGTCATCGCGGTCGGACCCGGCAAGCTGCTCGATTCGGGCAAGCTGGTCCCGATGGACGTCAAAGTCGGCGACAAGATCATCTTCGCCAAGTACGGCGGCACGGAGATCAAGATCGAAGGCGAGGAGTATA
>JAUSEJ010000391.1 GCA_030650265.1 Dehalococcoidia bacterium
TCGAGTCGATTATTTCGGTGAGCGCCACGGGAAGCCTCAAGGAGGAGATCGAGCCGCTGCACCTGGTGATACCGGATCAATTGATCGACCGCACCAGGGGCAGGACCAGTTCCTTCTTTGGCAATGGAATAGTCGGCCACGTGACCTTTGCCGATCCTTTCTGCCCGGTTCTGAGCAACTTACTCTATGACGGCGCTGTGGCAATAGGGGCAACGGTGCACAAGGGTGGCACCTACGTTGTGATGGAGGGACCCCTATTCTCGACGAGGGCCGAGTCGCACCTGTACCGGTCCTGGGGGGCTAGCATCATTGGCATGACTGCTTTGCCGGAAGCCAAACTGGCCAGAGAGGCCGAGATGTGCTACGCTACTGTGGCCTGTGCCACGGACTACGATTGCTGGCATGAAGGGCACGATTCGGTAACTATCGAAATGATCATTGGCAATCTGATCAAGAACGTCGATAACGCCAAGAAGATCATCAAGCACGCCGCGGCCCGCATTCCCGGAGTACGTACCTGCGCTTGCGCCTCCGCTCTGGAGAATGCCATCATTACGGCGCCAGATCGCAGTCCGGCGCAGGTCAAGGCGGATCTGAAGTTGATCATTGGCAAATATGTCAAGTAACCCAGAGGCGACTGTGTCGTTCGACTTGAGTCTTAGACCTGTGGCGATTGGTAGCCTACCTCATACAGATGTTAGCGAGGCTTGCGGACTAATAGCGTCAACGCTGCCGGAGATCCCGTTCTGGCCTCAATTGCCCAGGCTGTCTTTCCTTGAGAGCATGTATGTTCAGTACAGCGAGGGATTCCCGGGAATTGTAGTCGAGAAAGAAACGGAGCGCATCTTCGTCAACCGGTCGGGTTCGCCGGATTTCGACGCCGCTTTGGAGAGACTCTATATCGCCTATCTGGAGAACGACATCGATCAGTATGGCATTGGCAGGGAATACGCCACCGGCCTTCACTACTGTCTGGCTAATGGAGTAGGAGCGCCGAGAGCGATAAAGGGGCATATCACGGGTCCGATTAGCTGGGGACTCACCGTAACCGATCAGAATCGCCGGGCAATCCTCTACGACGAGACCCTGGCCGATGCTTTGGCCAAGTTCTTGCGGCTCAAGGTGGCCTGGCAGGAGAAGATGCTCAAGGCGATCTGCCCGAGAA
>JAUSEJ010000398.1 GCA_030650265.1 Dehalococcoidia bacterium
TCTGGGCAAACTAGGCGGGGATAAGACCAGGGACACCCACGACGCGGACTACTACCGCAAGATCGGCCTCAAGGGAGGCACCGCCGCGTACCTGAAGGGCGGGCACGACTTCTTCGTTGAGATGGGCAAGAAGGGCGGTGCGGCGGTCAAGGGGAACCACGACGAGGACTATTTCGCGGAAATCGGCCGCAAGGGCGGCGCCGCGATGAAGGCCAAGTACTACGGCAGCGAGTATTATCGCAAGATCGGCAAGAAGGGCATGGCGAAGAGATGGACTGGCGACAATGGCCCGGAGTAAGCCAGGCATCCTTCCACAGAAGGACGAGCTGCTCGCCGAGTACATCGAGCAGTACGATCCGGCCAAGCGGCCCGTCCACTGCTCTAATTGCGGTAATGCTCGGGTCAGCGGAAACCCTATTGACCCGGATGTAGGGTGCCACGCCGGCCATGGGAAGGCGAGGAAGCTGTGGTCGATCATTAGGCCCACGAGTCCTAGGTGCTTCGACGTAGCGGCTAGGTGCGCGGACTTCGAGAGCATGGATAATTCTGTCCAAAACTGATGCAAATTGACCATTGACCAGCCGTCCAGACTGGCGTATAGTCGCAGATGTTCAGTCGGCTGGAGAGGGTGCGATGAAAGATATCCGCAGACAAGACGAAGGGCCTCCGGCAGACTTGTTGTCTGGCCAGACTGAACACCTCCCATCCAACCTCTTTGCCGGGGGCCCTTCTGACTGCAACAGGTGCGGCGAGCTGGTGATGCCAAAATGCAAGGACTGCAATTGTCGACAGTCTGGCCGCCACGAGGGGAGTCAATTGACTGAAACGAATCAGGCGATTGTCAAACTAACAGACGCGGTCCGGCTTCTCGCTGAAGTTAAGACTATTCAAGATGCCCAGAAGCTTATCGGCTTGGCCGAGGCCGCCCGCGTCTGCGCCCAGCAATTTAAATTGGGTAGCGAGGCCCAAAACTATGCGACTGAGATCAAGATTCGGGCCGAGAGGTTCGGTGGCGCCATTCTAGCGCAAACCGAAATGAATAAGGGCAGTCGTGGCCGGATACAAGAACATCTATCAGGCGATACTCCCCCTGGTATCGCCTGCGCACCCCCCAAACTTTCCGACCTAGGCATCAGCCTGAAGCAATCCTCTCGCTGGCAATTAGAAGCGTCCGTGCCAGAAGATGTCTTTGAGCGGCACGTTGCTGAGGTTAAGGCCAAGGGCGAAGAACTGACTACGGCGAGCGTGTTGCAACTGGCTTCCCGCATGCAGCGACAAGAGGTGATCAATGACCTGTCACGGGTTGAGCAGGTCATCGGAAAGCCTCTGACGTATCGTTGCATCGTGATTGACCCACCGTGGCCCGTTCAGAAGATTGAGCGCGACGTGCGACCAATGCAGGGGCAAGTGCTGGACTATCCAACGATGACGATAGACGAGATTGGCGCAATACCCGTGCTGGAACAGGCTAACCCCAAGGGCTGCCACATCTACCTTTGGGTAACGCACAAGTACCTTCCCATCGGCTTGCAACTCTTGGAACGATGGGGCTTTCGCTACCAATGCCTGCTGACGTGGATCAAGAACGTCGGCTTTACACCCTTCAGTTGGATGTACTCGACCGAGCATGTGTTGTTCGGGCGGGTTGGATCATTGGATTTGACACGGATGGGCCTGCGACTCGACTTCACTGGCAAGGTGCGCGAACACTCGCGCAAACCCGACCAGTTCTACGACTTGGTACGGCAGGCATCACCGGGCCCAAGATTAGAGATGTTCGCAAGGGAGAGGCGGGATGGTTTTGACCTGTGGGGAAACGAGACGGATCGCTTTGCCTCAGTGGCAGCGGGACAAAGCGCAATCTGATCGCCTGCTGCCTGAGTTGAAGCGCATCTGCGGCGAATATCTGATTGGCGCGGCGCCGGAAGAAGACGATGCCGAACGCAACACTGATCTAATCGTCCTGAAGCTGGAGGCAGTGCGAATAGCTTGCCGCGTAAGGACGCACAAATACCTAAGACGTTATGGGAACGAATTTACCATCCGCAGTGATCGCCCCCGGGGCACCAAGACAGAACTGGCGAAGATCATCGAAGGATGGGGCGACTACTTTCTATATGGCTTTTCTAATGAATCCGGCACCAGCCTTGACGTATGGGTACTAGGTGATCTGAAAGTATTTCGGCTTTGGTTCGCAAGTCAACTTATTAAGAATAAAGGCGAGATGCCTGGCAGTGAGCAACGAAATGACGATGGCTCGTCATTGTTTCGGGCTTTTCGGATAGACGAGTTACCCGATAGTTTTGTGAAAGCGAGAAAGCAGGCGTGAAAGAGTGCGAAACGTGCGGCAACTATCGTTGCCATCATTCGACAGACCATCCTCTATTCGCCAGCATCAGTCAACGACTTTTCGGCGAGCCGACCGAATGCAGAACGTATCGCCACCACGTTCCGACCGCTATCCAAGAATGTCTATGCGGTGTGGTTGTATCAATCGACTCGCTGGGGATC
>JAUSEJ010000400.1 GCA_030650265.1 Dehalococcoidia bacterium
GATATTGGCCGAGGACGTGGGCCGGCATAATACCCTGGACAAGATTGCCGGTCAATGTTTTCTCCTTGGCGTTCCCACCGCCGACCGCATCATCCTGACTACAGGTAGGATATCGTCGGAGATGCTTGCCAAAGTGGCGAAAATGCGCATCCCGATCGTGGTCTCGCATTCCTCACCCACCGACCTGGCTGTTAAGCTGGCGAAGGACCTGAACATTACCGTAGTTGGTTATGCACGCGGAAAGTCGTGCAATATCTACACCCATGATTGGAGGATCTTATGATAAGTGTTGAAGAGGCCAGGGAAAAGATTCTTGGCTACGTTAACCCACTGCCCGTTGAAACAAGGCTCATCCTCGAAGCTCTCGGGCAGGTGCTGGGGGAGGACGTCTATTCCACGATCGATATCCCTCCTCTCGATAACTCTGCGATGGATGGCTATGCCGTTCGGGTGCAAGACACTACGGGAGCCTCGGACCAGGCACCCAAGATCCTGACTATAATAGGCGAGATAGCAGCCGGCTACGTTTCAGACTTAGTGGTGACTGATGGTACGGCAATAAGGATAATGACCGGAGCGCCGGTGCCGGGGGGAGCGGATGCAGTAGTCCGGTTCGAGGATACTGACGAAATGGCTCAGAAGTCGGCCGGGGAGACCGCGCACAAGCTGTCTAAGGTTGCCATCTTTCAGGAGGCTGTGCCAGGTTTGAACATCCGGGCGGCCGGCGAAGATGTGCGAGTGGGGCAGTTGGTACTGGAAAAGGGAAGGGTCCTGCGTCCAGCCGAGATTGGCGTTCTGGCTTCACTGGGCCGCGCAGGCGTCAAAGTTATCCGCAGACCGATAGTGGCAATCCTTTCGACGGGCGATGAACTGGTGAAGGCGGGCGAACCGCTACCGCCAGGTAAGATTTACGATAGCAACACTTATAGCGTCGCTTCTCTGGTCCAACGTTACGGCGGTATCCCCATGGTTTTGGGAATAGCCCGGGATAACCTGGATGCGCTCGAGAGGAGCATTGAGGAGAGCCTTGGGGCCGACATGCTCATCACCTCTGCGGGCGTTTCTATGGGAGATTTTGACATAGTGAAGGATGTCTTGGCTGCCCACGGCCAGATTTCCTTTTGGACGGTCCAGATGAAGCCAGGCAAGCCTCTGGCCTTCGGTCTTCTCCGCTCCCCGGACGGCACCAGACAGGTCCCGCATTTGGGCTTGCCCGGGAACCCGGTTAGCTCTATGATCACCTTCGAGCAGTTTGCCAGACCGGCGATCTTGAAGATGCTGGGGAAGACCCGCCTTGAAAAGCCGACGGTTGAAGCGATTTTGGACGATTCCGTCGTGAACAGGGACGGACGAAGGTATTATGCCAGAGCCATCGTGGAGATACGAGAGGGACGCTATCACGCCCGCTTGACGGGGCCCCAAGGCTCGGGTATTCTGACTTCGATGGTAGCGGCAAACGGACTGGTCGTTTTACCGGAGGATACGAAACAGGCAAAGCCGGGCGAATTGGTCCAGGTCCAGATGCTGGACTGGCCCGAAGAGGTGGACCAGCCGAACGCCCATTAGCGGAGAATCAGACTGATCCGACGGGTCGGACCGATCCATCGGATCTAGAGAAATAATCTAAGAGGAGTTATTCATGCCTCCAATAGTTTCCATCGTCGGAAAGTCCAATGTCGGCAAGACCACTTTTCTCGTGAAGCTTCTGCCGGAGTTGAAGAAGAGAGGTTATCGGGTAGCTACTGTGAAGCACGATGTGCACGGGTTCGAGATGGACAGCCCGGGCAAGGATAGCTGGCGACACGCTCAGGCAGGCAGTGATGTCGTGATCGTTAGCTCACCAGGGAAGATTGCCATGATCAAGTCGTTGAATCACGATTCGACCCTGCCCGAGATCGAACACCTCATCGGTGATTCGGTAGATATCATAATAACGGAAGGCTTTAAGCAAGCGGAAGCCCCCAAGATCGAGATTCATCGTAAGGAGGTCAGCAGCGAACTTCTCTGTACTGCGCGGGAGCTCGTCGCTTTGGTAACCGACGAGCAGTTGGGAATCGCCGTGCCCCAGTTTGGCCTCGACGACGTCGCCGGCATTGCCGATGTTTTGGAACAGCGGTTCCTGTCGGCTGTGCGAACGGAGAGTGAGGTGTCGCTGATGGCCGATGGGAAGTCGATTGCCGTGGCTCCTTTCGTTCGAGATGCGATCATCGGCACTCTTGTGGGCCTGCTCTCCACCCTTAAAGGAATGGGTAACCTCCGAACAATCGACCTTCGAATCAGAAGAGGCGGCTAATCGAACGCAGATAGTAGCAAGGGAGGCTAGACTTGGAAGCTGAGCAGACAGATACCAGGTATCATGTCGATACCGATTGGTACAAGCAGCGGGGCAGATCCTTCGAGGTGATGGGTCAAAGCCGGATGTGCCCGAACTGCAAGAAGAAATTGGGCACAGAAACAGAGGAGCGGGTTCCGAAAATTGACCAGAAATCTGGCAGAGTGGCCTTTGAAAATCGCAAGGTGCCGTTTGGCTCGAACCCGTTTGTGGTTCTCAGGGACTGCTGTGGCAAAAAGAAAGAGTTCATTGGCGCCTCGACGCCAATTCTCGAATCTGTTTTTCGTCTGTTGCTGGCCAACGCAAATCAACCGCTAACTCTAGAAGACCTGAAACAGAAGCTGGAAGAGACGGGCAACTATACTCAGTCCGGGCATTTCATCAGCGCCGAAGTTCTGAAGCGTTTGATTGACCACGACCAGCAATACGGGATCAGGCCAATTACGATTCTTCCAGCGCTCTAAACTCTAGTGCTGATGGTCGTGGTGTCGAAGATGCCAGTGAGGATGGGCATGACGTCGATCAGAGTGCCGGTGGGGGTGCTCGTGGATAAGGTTAGTCAACAGTAGGAGTTCCCGGTCCGACAAGATGTCCTTCGGTGGCGCTGACGCAGCGATGGTGTGGTCGTCGCCGATGACAACGGCGCGATCGGCAATGTCCTCAACAATGTCAAGGTCGTGGGTGGCCGTGACAAGAGTTGTGCCGCGATCGTTCATTTCCAGCAATAGTTCTATGAATTCCGTCTGGCTCCTGGGGTCGAGGCTGGCCGTTGGCTCGTCGAGCAGAAGAACGTCCGGTTCGACCACCAGGATGGAGGCCAGAGCGACCTTCTTTTTCTCGCCCCCCGATAGACGGTATGGCGGTCTATCTTTCAGTCTCTCAATGTGCATCAAACTCATGATATCGTTTACTCTCTCCACGATCTCGGCTTTGGGCAGGCCTAACTGCAGTGGGCCGAAGGCCAATTCATCCCAGACCGTCGGGGAAAAGAGCTGAACGTCCGGATCCTGAAACACGAGGCCTACCCTCCGGCGAAAAGCGTGGGCATAAGGCTGTTCACGTAGCAGATCCTCCGTCAAGGGGTTGCCGAAAGCGGTTATTGTTCCCTTGGTGGGAAAACAGAGGGCGTCCAGAATCCTGAGTAGAGTAGATTTACCGGTGCCGTTGGCCCCCAAAATGGCGATCTTCTCCCCCTGACGAATATCGAGCGAGATGTTCGTCAAAGCCATGACCTTCTCGTAACTGTACTCCACGCCCTTTAGCTCGAATATGGGCGCAGCATCAAGATTATCACTGCGATTCATGTCAAATGCGCTCCAATAACATAATGAAGCTGGCCAAACAGCCAGTCGTGAGTAGCCAAAGCCAATCGGGCCCGGACATGTGAAACTCGTCCATGACTTTCGCTTCGCCGGTAAAACCACGAGAAAGCATTGCCGAATATATTTCATCGCTCAGATGGTAGGACTTGGCCAGTAGAGTCCCCCCGCTCGCCGCCAGTCCTCGCCGGTGATCAGCGCCTCTCAGCTTTCCCAGCGTTCGACTCTTCCTCGCCAGAAGCATCGAACTGGTAATCTGAAGCAGAACGAAGATGTACCTGTAAGTCATCGCCATGATCAGGACGAAAACCTGGGGCACCCGAAAGACGCGGAGGGCTTTCAGCAAGTGCGCCCAGCGACTTGTGGTGACAAGAAGTACAGCAAGCGAGACCGAGTCACCGACGCGCAAGATCAGGGTGAAGGCTGTTCTCAAGCCCTGCTCTGTCAAGGCGATCTCGCCAGGCAGCGAGAGGAAAGAGAACGACCAGGGGCGGCCGAGGTCGAGGAGAGTGATCACCGGGCGACCAGGGGTGACGACATTGAAGATTACGGGAAGGGCCACAATACCGGTGAATAACGGCATAAAGAGCCAAACACGCTTGATAAAGAATAAAACCGGAATCCTGGAAATGGCGGCGAGGGCCAGGACAAGGAGATAAAAGATAGCAAGCGTCCAGATCTGTCGAGCAAGCGAAACGGCCAGAATGAGGCCGAGAAGGCCGACCAGCCTGGCGCGCGGGTCCAAACTTTGGAGAAAACCTGGTCGCTGCGCCATCTCCTCGTAGAAGATAGCGTCTTGAAGGGTTCGGGCAATGCCTCTCAGAGTGCTTTCCAGAAAGCCGCTGCCCTTCCGCCTTCCCGACCTACCTGTCGGTCCTAACATCCAACTACCGGTCACTACACGTTCCCTGACCAAGGATCATGTCTCTCCTCGTGCCAACCATTTGCCGATCATAAACATGGACAGACCTATCGCCACAACACCCAGAAGCCCTGAGACCATGTATCCGGTTGTTAGACCAAGACCGGCGACCTCGTAGTCCGACAGAGGCGCGTTCCAGACGTTTTCCAACGCGACCATGCCTTTCGGCACGAAGCCAATTGCAAGCAGAAGGTCGGCGGAGTTCCATTCACCCCAGGCTGTTCCAGTGGCCATGAGGCCAAGAGGCGTGAGTAGAATCATGGCGGCAAGGCCCGCCCAGAGCCATCTGTAGCTGTGGCCAACGCCTATACGACCGGTGAGTACTGTAAGCAGCGGCTCGTTGGCTTTCTGCAAATAGGCGATGACGAAGGCGGTGATCGCCGCCTCCGCTACTCCAGCGACCAGGAGATGTCCTGCCATGACGGCCGGAATCGACTGTGCGAGACCGTAAGGTGCGTAAAGCGGTGTGCCATCGGCTGCCTTGAACAGCAGAGGCTGTAAGCCAAGTTCGACTGACGTGAAGAGAGCTGAGACGTTTATGGCGAGATAGCTTCCCAGCGCCGCTGCTACCACTCTCCTTCTCGAAACCACCTGAGAGTTGCCCGCCAAGAATCGGTAGGCATAGTAACTCACGAAAGAGCCAACAATCGCCATGTTGAAGGCATTCGCACCGATGGCCCATATCCCCCCATCGCCAAAGAAGAACGCCTGAATCACGAGTGCTACGGTAATGCCTAGCACCGCCGCCCAGGGCCCCAGGATGATCGCCATCAGCGCAGCGCCAACCGCGTGACCAGTCGTGCCGCCAGGTAGCGGGATGTTGAACATCTGGATAGTAAAGGCAGAAGCTGAGAGGACAGAAAGGATGGGCACCATCTTGCTGCTAAGGGAACGCTGCACCCTTTTGCTGGCCACATACCAAAAAGGAATGGCAGCCCCGTACATGACAACGGCGGTCGCCGGACTAAGATAGCCGTCAGGAATGTGCATGTAGCTCTCCGTAACTCTTAGGCCGATCAGTCGGACCGGTCAGATCTAACCGATCCGACTGATCGGAAACGTCAACCCTTGCAGCTTTTACAGCGCCCGAAAAACGCCAGATGAGATAGGTCCACTTCAAAACCATAGCGCTGGAGTAGAGCCTCTCCAAACAAACCAGGCACTGCGTCATCCATGTCGACCACGCGCCCGCATTTCTGGCATATTAGGTGGTGGTGCCGGCCATTTTCGGCCCAGTGATAGCAGACGCTGCCCTCGCCCATGTCGGTCTCTGTCACCATGCCCAGCTTCTTTAGCCATTCCAAAGTGCGGTATACGGTCGATATGTTCACGTAGGGATACTGCTCGCGAATGCGGCTATGAATGGTCTCGGCAGTCAGATGAATCTCGCTCTCCTGCAGCACCGATACGATCAGCAGGCGTTGTGGAGTCAGGCGTTGCCCCAAATCGTGTAACCTTTGCTCGACCCCTCCGTCAGAAGGGCTGCTTGTCTCCATTGTATCTCCCCAAAACAGTCCATGAGGACGTTTTCGCCCACCCGACTGAGTCTATCATAAAGTGAAGCCAGTTGCAACTATTTGCATCTGCGACTAACTGCGTTGGTCCGATCAGCCAAAGCATTGTGGGGGCTGTTGTATGTCGAGCCGTCCCATGATATATTGAGACCAGAATAGGTATTGTCACCTTGAGGACCGATGGAAAATTTGCAGATCCTACAAGAAAGATTGGGAATTCAATTCGAGAACCGTACTCTCCTTGAGCAGGCTCTCGTCCACAGTTCATTCTTGAATGAAAACCCCGGGTTTATTCTCGCATCCAACGAGCGTCTCGAGTTCCTCGGAGATGCGATCCTGGGTTGGGTGGTTGCCGAATTCCTTTATAGGGATTTCCCCGAGATGTCCGAAGGCCAGCTCACGGGTCTACGGGCTGCCCTCGTACGCACGGAGACTCTTGCTCGCCTTGGCCGTCGCCTCAAGCTTGGCGCCTTCCTCTACTTGGGAAAGGGCGAACAGGCCAGTGGCGGTGGCGAGAGGCCTCGTATCATGGCATCTTCGTTCGAGGCGATCGTGGGAGCGATCTACTTGGATCGGGGGCCGGGGTTTGTTGGGGAGTTCCTGGTTAGACAGCTAGCGCCCGAGCTCGAAAGAGCGACGAGACTTAAACTGGGAAAAGATTTTAAGACCTCGCTCCAGGAGTTGGTTCAAGGCCAGTGGCAGATCACACCTGAGTATGAGACCGTCGCGGTTAGTGGCCCCGCCCATGCGAGCGAGTTCACCATAGAGGTGCGGGTAGGGACCAGGACGCTCGGACGAGGGACCGGGAGAACCAAACGTCTGGCAGAGCAGGATGCCGCTCGCCGGGCCACAGAGGCGCTGGCCCGGGAAGAGTAACCCCATGGCAGTAGATGATTATATTGCCTTTTTGTGACCCGGCCAATTATAATGAGCCAGCCAAAAGTCGGAGTGAGGGTCAGGTTTCTCTCACTCATTTTTGTGAGGATTAAGCCGTTTGTTTCTCAAGAAGCTCGAGCTTCAAGGATTCAAAACCTTCGCCACTCGGACTGAATTCGAGTTCGGCAAAGGCGTTACCGCCGTCATTGGTCCCAACGGCAGCGGAAAAAGCAACATAGCTGACTCAGTGCGATGGGTGCTTGGTGAGCAGAGCGGCCGCCTTCTTCGTACGAAGAAGTCAGAGGACGTCATCTTCGCCGGTAGCGCCCAGCGATCACCCGCCGGCATGTCGCAAGTCACCCTCACCCTCGACAACAGCAGTGGCTGGCTACCTCTTGATTTTTCTGAGGTGACGATCGGGAGGCGGGTATATCGCAACGGCGAAAGCGAGTACTACATCAACCGGGGAAAAGTCAGACTGCGAGATGTGGTCGAATTGCTCCTCAAAGCTAACGTCGGTCAGAACAACTACACGGTCATCGGCCAGGGCCTGATCGATTCCGCTCTCAGCCTGCGCCCTGAGGAGAGGCGTGGCCTGATCGAAGAGGCGGCGGACCTGAAACGCCACTATACCAAGATTGGCGAAGCGCAGAACAAACTAGAGGCAACGCTTCTGAACCTTTCCCGGGCCAGAGACATCCTCTCTGAAGTCGGCCCCCGGCTGAACCGCCTTCAGAAACAGGCTTCTCAGGCTTCAGAATACGTTCGATTCACGAAGGAACTCTCCTCTCTTCTCACCATCTGGTACCACCAATCCTGGCAGAAGGCGACTTCATCTCTCCTCGCCAGTAATGAGGCTGCGACCGCCTGCCATACCAGTCTCCGGCGGTATCAGGAAGATCTGGGCTCTATGGTTGCCGGCATTGACGAAATCCGCTCCCTGCGGAATCTCAAGCGAAACGAGGTCGGGTTGTGGCAGAAAGAGCGAGCGGCAATCGCTGGCCGTCTGGATAGAATGATCCGGCAATTGGCCGTCGATGTCGAACGTTTGGCCAGTTATGACCAGCAAAGACGTGAACTGAATAGCGAGATCGAGAGTCTGAGCACCAGTGTTCTGGCCGAGTCGGAGGCTCTAACAGCCGCCAAAGACCGGCTCTCCACCCTGGTTCGTGAATCGGGCAGCGAAAAAGATCGTGTCCTCGTCTCCCAAGGGGAGACCGACAACCAGAACACGAAGCAGGCAGAATTGCAGGCCCAGTATTCGAAATTTCAGGAACAGTCTCTTTCGTCAGCTTCTGTGCTTGCAGACATCCACAATCGCCTGCGCCAATTGGCAGAACGCGAGGCCAAGCTTTCTGCCGACGCCAACAAACTACAGACTGAGGACGGACGATTGCAGGCGACTATCGCCGAGAAGCTTGGCCTCGCAACGGAGCTTCAGGGGCGCTTGGAAATATGCGCCGGCGATCTGAGCGCCCTCACGGCGGAGCGGGACAAGGTTGTGGTCACGAGGCGGGAGACGCACGGCCGCATCAAAGAATTCGAGGCAAAGGTTGGCGAGGCACAGCGGGAGGCGACCAGACTCCAATCCCAGT
>JAUSEJ010000296.1 GCA_030650265.1 Dehalococcoidia bacterium
GACTTGTTTGCCCCCCACGACAAGTTTATGGAGGAGAGCGGCCTCTACGAGAAACTGAACAAATTCATGTATTGTGGCCTCGATTGTGCCCATGCCCTCTACACCGGGGACATCGGGATTATGAAACGAGCCGGAGATTGGGGCACTTGGATGTCCGATGTCGTACCCTACGAATACAATCTGGTGGCGCAGTTTCTCGACTCCATTAAGTCACCAGTATGAGCCATGGGGAAAAGAATCTCGCGGAAACCTTGGTGATCATGGTGTTAGTTAAGTGACGCTATTCTTGGAGGCTATTAATGTATGATTTGAAGGGGAAAGTCGCCATTGTAACCGGCGCGGCGCGCTTGCGCGGAATAGGGCGTGGTTGCGCTCTAGGTCTCGCTAGAGCAGGGGCTGACATCGTTATTACCGGCACTGCTCGTTCTCCCGAGGCCTTTCCCGATGACGAGAAGAAGGTTGGCTGGCTTGGATTGTCTAGCGTGGCCGAAGAGGTCGAGGCGATGGGAAGACAAGCTCTGGCCATGACTTCCGATGCCACTAATCTCCAGGATGTGCAAGCGCTAGTTCAGGCTACAGTCGACCGCTTCGGCCATGTCGACATCTTGATTAACAACGCCGGCGCTCCCCGAGGCAAGGACAGAGCGCCCGTGTTCGACGTACCGGAAGAGGAGTTCGTCAAGGTCATTATGACAAACCTGATGAGCACCTTCCTCTGCTCGAAATACGTTGCGAGGCAACTGATAAAACAGGGCCAAGGTGGGAAAATCATCAACATGTCGTCGATTTCGGGAAAACGTGGCGGAAGGGCCGTTGCCGCCTACGACACGTCCAAATTCGCTATCATCGGCTTCACTCAATCGCTGGCCATGGACCTTGCCCCCTTCAAGATAAACGTGAACGCCATTTGCCCGGGCGCTACCGACACTATGCGTTTGGACGACTGGGGCTTGGCGGAGGCGCGCCAGTGGGGAGTCTCCCACGCGGAGGCGAAGATGAGGATTGCGGTAGAGACGGTGCCTTTAGGGCGGCTGGCCACGGTCGAGGATGTGGCGAACATGGCCGTTTTTCTTAGTTCCAGTTGTTCCGACTTCGTGACGGGCCAGTCGATCAATCTTTGCGGAGGCAGGGTATTCTACTAGGGAGGTGAACTGCGCTGGCAATCGATAAGGTCTACAGAAACTGTGCGGAGGCGGTGAAAGACATACCTGATGGGGCTACAATCATGGTGGGCGGCTTTGCCGGAGCGGGAGGCATGCCTAGCCAATTGCTGGTTGCTCTCAGGAAGTTGGGAACGAAGGATCTGACCATCATCGCCAATACGGCTGGCCTGGGCGCAGGCTACAATGCGCCCCCCGGCGAATCCTTCCTGGATATCACGATATTGGTGGAAAACGGGCAGGTAAAGAAGGCCATAGCCTCCTTTCCCGTTTCCGGGTCTCCGTCCCGTCCCACGGCCTTCGAGAAGCTCTATGGGGAGGGCAAAGTCGAGTTGGAACTGGTGCCCCAAGGGACTCTGGCCGAGCGAATTAGGGCCGGTGGCGCCGGCATCGGGGGATTCTTCACCCCCACGGGCGTCGGCACCCTGATCGCCAGGGGCAAGGAGCATAGAGTGATCGACGGACAAGAGTACATCTTCGAGAAGCCTTTGCGGGCGGATTATGCTTTGATCAAGGGTCACCGCGCCGACACCTACGGTAACCTCACCTACAGGATGACGTCTCGCAACTTCAACGCCGTGATGGCCCTGGCAGCAGATATCGTTAT
>JAUSEJ010000410.1 GCA_030650265.1 Dehalococcoidia bacterium
CACAGTCCCTGCCCTCGCTGAATCTTGTTGGCCTTCATACCCATCTTGGCTCGCCGATTTTTGAACTGGAACCCTACAGCGAGGGCATTGGCGTCATGCTGGATTTTGCCGCCGACATGATCGCCATGCATGGCCTCAAGCTGCGAGAGTTCAGCCCGGGCGGCGGGTTCGCCATCCAGTATGTCGTGGGGGCGCCGCCTCCACCGGTGGCAGAGTATGCCCGGGTGATAGTGACGGCCCTCATGGCCAGGCTTGGTTCACTTGGTGTCGCCGAAGCCGATTGGCCGAAGCTCATCATCGAACCGGGACGGTCCACTGTTGGCCGGGCAGGCGTGGCAGTCTACACGGTGGGCGCCACGAAGAACATTCCCGGGGTGCGGAAATATGTTTCCGTGGATGGCGGCATGGCCGATAACATCCGACCGGCTATTTACGGTTCGAAATACGAGGCGCTGGTGGCTAACAAGGCCGGTGAGGATTTCAGCGAAACAGTAACGCTGGCGGGGAAGTTCTGTGAGTCGGGCGATGTACTGATACGCGATTATCAGTTGCCGCCGCTGGTTGCCGGTGACGTGATCGCCATTCCGGCCTCCGGGGCCTATTGCCTTGCGATGGCCAGCAACTACAATGCTGCTTTGAAGCCCCCCATCGTGATGGTGAGAGACGGCAAGTCCCGGCTCATCCGGCGAAGAGAGACCTTTGAAGACCTCCTGAGGTGTGACGTCGACTGATGTGGACGGTCATAGGCCATGCAAAAGAAGTCGGGCTGCTTAAGAGGGCCGCCGAGGGCGGCAGGGTCTCACACGCCTATTTGATCGTGGGACCACCGCAAGTCGGGAAGATGCACCTTGCCCTGAATTTCGCTCAGGCCCTGAGTTGTTTTGCCGGCGACCGGCCATGTCAAATCTGCTCCTCCTGTACGCGTATTCTGGCGAACAAACATCCTGATGTTCAAGTGATCGGCTTGACGGCTGACGACAAGTCGCGCGATGGTCGACTCCATAAAGAGATCAGGATCGATCAGATCCGAGCCCTGCAGCACTCTGTCGCTCTATTGCCGTACGAGGGACGCAGTAAAGTGTTTATCATTGACGGGGCGGAGCGCTTGAGTGAAGAGGCCAGCAACAGTCTATTGAAGACACTGGAGGAGCCTCCTCCCCATGTGGTCTTGATTTTGCTAGCCGCAAATGATAAACTGCTACTACAAACTGTTCTTTCTCGCTGCCAAAGGATCGATTTGCGGCCCCTACCGTTGGCCGTAGTGGAGGACGCACTGGTCGATCGCTGGCAGACCGATCGAGTCGAGGCGAGAAAACTGGCCCGCCTATCGGAGGGGCGCTTGGGGTGGGCCCTCTCCCTTCGTCATGACGGAGAGCTGGTCCAGCAGAGGGAAACCAGATTCAAGGCGATGACGGGACTCCTCAAGGCGACAAAGAACGAGCGTTTCGCCGCGGCGGCGGAATTGGCGAACCTCTTCGGCCGAAGTCGGGAGGCACTGGACGAGATTTTAACATCATGGTCAGGCTGGTGGCGTGACCTTCTCCTCGTAAAGGGGGGTTGCCAGGACCGGATCGCCAACATTGACTGGGCCGACGAATTAGCGGCAATAGCGCGAGAGTTTTCGCTGGAACAAATAGTAGTCTTCATTCGTTTCATCCAAGAAACCAGAGTACGATTATCGCAGAACGTAAATGCCCGTTTGGCGCTGGAGATTCTTCTCCTTGACATGCCGGTGGGCGTTTAGGATCGAGAAGGTGGTCCCGTAAAGCCTATGCCTGAAGTTGTGGGAATTCGCTTCAAACGAAGCGGTAAGATATACTATTTTGATCCGGCGAGCCACGAGCTTATTGTCGGCGAGCAGGTAGTGGTCGACACCGCGCGCGGGTCCGAGATCGGCTCCGTCGTTATTGCTTCGATGCAGATTCTGGAGAGCGACCTTGTCGAACCTCTTAAGCCGGTTATCCGCAAGGCCGAGGCCAAAGACCTTCGGCAAATGGAGCATTTCAAGGGTCTCCAGGCGGATGTTCTCGCCAGGGCCGCCGCCAAAGTGGCACAGACGGGTCTCACGATGAAGCTGCTGACCGCCGAGTACAACTTCGATGGTAGCCGGCTGACCATCTTCTTCAGTTCTGAGGGAAGAGTCGATTTTCGTGAGTTGGTCAGGGAGTTGGCGGCAACGTTCCGCACGCGCATCGAGCTACGGCAAGTCGGGGTGCGCGACGAGGCGAAGCTTATCGGTGGTATGGGAAGGTGCGGCCGGGTCCTGTGTTGCGCCAATTACCTTTCGGACTTCCCGGCGGTTTCCATCAAGATGGCCAAGGAGCAAGACCTCCCGCTCAATCCCATGAAGATATCGGGAGTTTGTGGTCGACTAATGTGTTGCCTCGGCTATGAAAACGACCAGTACTGCGAGATGAAACGCAGTCTGCCGCGGGTAGGCGAGGAGGTTACAACTCCTGTTGGTAAGGGCAAGGTAGCTAGTGTCAACGTGTTGAAGGAGACAGCGTTCGTACAACTGGAAAGCCTGGCTATGACGGAGGTGCCCGTAGCCCAATTGTCCCGAAAAGACCACGTGGTGTGCCCGGAATGCTCTGTCCAGCCATCGCCGGTGCCCGCCGCACCATCCCGAAAGCGGAAGACGCGCGAATCAGGGTCGGGAAGCAACAAGACATAATACAATAACTGGTTGTTATTATGGCCAATAACTCAAGGCAACTCGTAAATAACTACATTCGCTATATCGTCTTCGTCTTCCTTCTCGCGCTGCCGCTTACTATCATTCTGGCCTTCCAGCTTCTTCCCAGCCGCTACCAGTTGCACGAAGGTGAGCCAGCGCCCCAAACCATCAAATCACCGCAGCAGATCTCCTACGTCAGTCAACTCAAAACAAAACAGGCTATCAGTGAGGCGGAATCTCGAGTTGGTCCCGTCTACAGCCTTTACGATCCGACCCTGGCGAAACAACAAGTGGACAGAACGGCGTCGGCCATGGCCAAGATCACAGTCATTCGCGAGGACAACGGCTTGAGCCTTAGCCAGAAGCAGGAGATGCTGAAGGGGGTCGCGGCCCTTAAGGTAAGCCCTCAGAGCGCTGTTCTTGCTCTCTCTCTCCAGCCCCAGAATTGGCAGACGGTGATATCGGAAACCATCCGAGGGGTTAGTGATTCTATGAGGCTGCGGGCCAATCCCGACCAGATCGCCTCTGCCAGGGAGAGAATCTACGGGAAGGCCATGGAGAGCCTGACGAGTGAGGAGGCGGCGCTGGTAGCCGACCTGGCGAGTTCATTTGTGAGGCCGAATCTGGAGGAGGATAAGGCGGAGACGGAAGCGGCTCGGCGGGCGGCAAAAGAAGGCGTGGCGCCAGTGAGAATCGGCCTGGAGAAGGGCGAGGTGATGTTGAGAGATGGTGAAATCATCAGTGGCGAGCACCTCGAGAAACTGGCGGCCGCGGGATTGCTCAATCCCGAAACCAAGTGGGAAGATATTCTCGGCGTGGCCCTGCTGGTAACCATCGTAAGCCTCAGCCTCGCGCTCTACATTTTTAGTTTCCAGCCGCGTCTCATCGAAGACGGACGTCGCCTTCTCCTGCTAATCGTGGTTATCGTCGGGGCAATCCTGGCGGCCAAACTGACTGTTCCCGGGCGTGAGTTGTACGCTTATCTCTTCCCCCTCGCCGCAGCACCGATGCTTCTGGTTACGCTGCTGGACGTCCAGACAGCACTGGTATCGACCGCCGTACTGAGTGTTTTGTTTGGTTATGTTGCCGGTGGCTCACTTGAGCTAGTGGTTATTAGCCTGATTGGCGGTCTCGTTGGCCTCATTGGCACCTGGAAGACTAGCAAAGTTATAGGCTTCTTTCTCGCCGGTCTAGGAGTGGCACTGGCCAATTTCGGGGTAATACTGGCATATTCCTTTATTAATCAGGACAACGCGCAGTCCCTCCTTCTCTTTGCCGCGCTCAGTCTGATCAATGGGGGGTTGGCGGCCTCATTTACCGTTGGCACTTTCACCGTTCTCGGGCACATATTCGGCATCACGACTTCACTTCAACTCATGGAGTTGGCCCATCCGAGCAATCGTTTATTAAGACGGTTGATAACCGACGCTCCCGGCACCTACCATCACAGTGTAATAGTGGGAAACATGGCCGAGCGGGCGGCGGATGCCATCGGGGCTGACGGCCTGCTGGTGCGCGTTGGCTCTTATTACCATGACATTGGCAAGGTTCTCCGGCCGGGATTCTTTGCGGAGAACCAGTTGGCTGGCGATAATGTGCATGATAGACTGGAACCTCGCACCAGCGCCAGATTCGTGGCCGGCCATGTTTCGGAGGGCCTCGTCCTGGCCAAGAAAGGGAGATTGCCTGCCAAGGTTCGTAACTTCATCAGCGAACACCACGGAACCCGCCTCGTAAGCTTCTTCTACCAGAAGGCTTGTCAGCAGGGGGATCCGCTCGATATTCGGGATTACTGCTATCCTGGTCCTAAGCCCCAGAGCAGGGAGACGGCTATCGTAATGCTGGCCGATGCTGTGGAGGCCGTCGTGCGGAGCAAGCGCAGCCACTCAATTGAGGAGATCGACGAGGCCGTAGAGAGAATCGTCTCAGAAAGGGTGGCGGAGGGGCAATTGGACGAATCAGACCTTACCCTGCGTGATCTCAAGGCGATCAAAGAGTCTTTCGGAACCGTGCTCCAGGGAGTATTTCACCCCCGCATCGAGTACCCTCAGGCGGAGGAAAAAGCCTTGACTGCTTCACCGATCGCCATTCACAAGAGGCGATAGGTCGAATGAGAAAGAATCGGCCGCGTTCCGGTGGTCATGGCTTGGCTTGACCAAGGGGAGGAGCCGTGCCGGATAGCGACGTGGTGTCCTTGTATTTGTCCAGGTACTCCTTGGATTTCGTGGCCATCGGCGAATCAGGCGCTAGCTCGACAACCTTCTTCCAGTTCGCCAGAGCTCCGGGAATATCGGTTGGCTGTCCGTGAGATTGGGCGAGAGCCATCTGGTAGTAGGCGTCGGGCGCCTTGGGGTCGGCGACGATGGCTTTCTGGTACTCTGCCATCGCCTCTTTGGTCATTCCCGTCCAGAAATAGGTAAGCCCGAGGTAGACATGAAGATCGGCGTTGTTTGGCTCGATTGCAATGGCGCTCGAGAAACTGGCTGCGGCTTTATCCAGTTCACCGGCATCAAAGTACAGTAGGCCCAGTTCGGTGAACACTGATACGGTCTTCGTTCCGGATTTGACCGTGTCTTCCAGACCCTTTATTCTGTCCAGCGTGGCCTGGTCTACCTGTCCGTCCGCTGTTTGCGTCCCCTTCGCTCCCGTTTGACCAGCCGTTGCGTTGCTCGAAGTCCGGTTTGAGGTGATTGCAAAGAAGAACGCCACAATCACGATCGCTGCCATAGCGATGAATAGACCCTGTTTGGATCCTTTGCTCATTGAGATGTCCCTTTCTAGCTGACTTGCTTTGTCGAAGTTTCGGCGTCTTTGCCGTTTTGGCCTCATTGCCTCATGTACCACAGTTCCCTAGAAGTTCTTGAGGGACCAGTCGTACGGGATCTCTACGGTGTTCCATGGGAGACGATACTCGTCCGGGTGAGTGCTGTCGTAGGTCTTGGTAGGGAAATTGAGCAGAAGCGATGGCTCGGAGCCGGTAGTCTTGTAGCCGTGGAGGACGCCGACCGGTATCCGCAACAGAACATTGTTCCGCTCTCCCATGAAGACTTCCTGAATGGCGCGATGGGTTGGCGAATCTTCTCTAGCGTCGTAGAGGGCGACCTTGACCATTCCCTTCACTACAATGAAAAAGTCGTTCTGCAGTTTGTGGTAGTGCCACGCTCGCACCACGCCAGGGTAGTTAAGGGCGACGTAGACCTGGCCGAACCGTTCGAATATCTCGTCGTCTTCGCGCAGTATCTCCATCAAATAGCCGCGTTCATCAGCGTTGACTTTCAGTTGTTTGATCACCACACCGTGAATCATTCTTTCCCAGCCTCCTGACTCAATTATTGCTAGATGATTTTAGGCTTCTTGGCACGCGAATGCAAGAGCCTGGCAAAAAAGGGGAATAGGGCAAAGAGGGGAAGGGGTCAGAGGGCGGAGATTACCTTCTGCCGCAGCAGGTCCTCGATTTCGTCTTCGCCGAACTCCGCTTCCCGCAGTATCTCGCGCGTGTGCTGGCCAATCTGGGGAGCGGGACGGTAGATCGGCGTCTCGGCGGCCCCTAATTGGAATGGCGCTGCCATCATTGTCGTGGGACCTGCCCAGGGGTCATCGACCTCCACAAACAGGCCGTTGGCGCGAAACTGTTCGTGATCAAATATCTCGTCTCGCTCGAGTACCGGCGCCGAAGGTACCTCGTGCTCCTGCAAGATCGACAGCCACTCGTCTCGCGCTCGCGTCTCGAAGATGCCTGCCAGCAGCTCAAATAAGGTGGCGGACTCTCGGGCACGCTTCAGGGTGCTGTCAAAACGGGGATCTGCAGCTAGATAGTCGATACCCAGTGCCGAACAGAGCCTTTCCCACTGGCGGTTCGGGATTACGACGATTAGCAACCAAGCTCCATCGCCGCAGCGGTAAGGCGCATATGTTGCCTGTCGTGAGTAGTCAGTCAAGTCTTTGGTCTCTTCCTCCGGGACCGGCACGCGGACTGCATCGACGGATTGCATCGCCAGCGCTGCCCCGAGCAGAGACGTCTTGATCTGTTGGCCTTCGCCGGTACGCTCTCGCATCAGCAAGGCTAGAGCTACGGCATAGGCGAGGAACATCGGCGCCGAGCAGTCTGCCGCCCAGACCGGTGATGGTATGGGCGTGCCATCCGGCATGCGCCTGCGGCTCAGCAAACCATTCAACGATTGAAGAATGAGGTCGTACCCGGGCCTTTTGGCGTAGGGGCCCTCCCAGCCGTAGGCGGTAACGTGGACGTAAATGAGCTTTCGATTCAAATGGCGCAGCGTTTCGTAATCTAGATTGAGGCGCTCATCGACGCCGAGACGGAAATTGACGACGACCACATCGAATTGGGGGATGAGACGGTGAATTATCGCCTGGCCGGCAGGTGTGCGGAGATCGACGGCAATGCCCCGTTTGTTGCGTCCGACTACCAGATAGGCGCGACTCTGGCCATCTCTAATCGGCGGGGCGGTTAGGACATAGCGTGCTTCGTCTCCGGTCAAAGGCTCGACCTTCACGACATCGGCGCCCTGGTCCGCCAAGTACATGGCGCAGCCGGGCGCTGCCCATAATTGGGAGAGGTCAAGGACTCGTATCCCTTCTAATGGACGCATGTTCTCTCCTTCTCACCGTGCAGGATAGCTTGCCTATGACCAGGGCTCTAAGATATGTCAGAGCGGTCACGATGGCGTTCGATCTCATCGAGGTGCTCACGTCGGTGGGCCGCTCTATCCACGAACCACGGACGATTGCCGACACGACTGATCAGTGTGGCGCCGATAGTTTGCAGGAATGCCGGGTCCAAGGCTTCCAGCGCCTGATCCAGGGCGCCGGTTGTGAGCAGCACGTCGCGCCGCACATCTTCTACCGGCATCGCTAGCCATGCCGGTAGCATTTTGTCGTTGTTGTCTTCCAGACGGAGACTCTCTCGCCATCTACTCAACTGCGAGGCAGTTCTAATTCCCTGCGCATCCCATTCCTCTAGCCAGCCTAGCACCAGGCCATCCCAATACGCCAGATGGGCCAGAGCGGCGGCAACAGTCCAACCGTGCCCGATGGACTGTTGCAGATCCTCAGGGGTCAGCTTTGCGACCATGGAACGCAGTCGTTCCCGTTCCACGGCGTTATCTTGTAGATAGTTATCTTGCAGCAAATCCGCTTCCCTCCCGAAGAATCCAGGTACGTTCGCTTAGCGTTTGGTTGCCAGTTCGACCAGCAGCAGGGGGTCCCCGCCGATGAAATAGCGTTGGGGATCGTTAGCGGGGGCGACAGCGGTGGCCGGCGGGAGGACGAAGTTATATTTTCCCTCGCTTGGTCTAACCGCAAGGCCGAAGCCGTACTTGTCGATCAGGTGTCCCTCATAGGCGGACGAAGGAATCTGGACAGTGATGGGTCTGGGGCCGCTGTTCCAAAGCACCGTGGTCACCTCGCCACCGCGTTGGACGATCACCGTATTCACATCTCCCAGGCGCGTCCATTTGGCCTCTTTGGCGCCGGAAAGAAACCTTGCGGCCGTCCGGAAGGCGGCGAAAGCGGGACGGGCGAAACCGTTGTTTCTAATAAAACCGTAGGATTCATCGTTTGGCGACGGAGAAGGGTCATCCTTGAGTTTGTAGAAGGCGATCCTGTCTACTCCTGCCGCCAGGGAAAGCGCCATTGACTGGACGACGAAGGAGGCCTGCTCCTCGAGGCTGACCTGATAGTCGGCACGGGTCAGAGGATTCGACTGATCATCGTAGGGCACTACATTTACTTCACCCAGCCAAATCGGCTTTGTCAGGTTATAGTCGGCGAGCAACTTCTTGAAAACCAGAGGAATCGTGTACATCTGCTCGGGTAAATTGTAGAGATGCAGGTTGACGACGTCAAAGTAGTAGCCATTGGCCCGGGCTGTCGGGTCATTGGCAGCGATATCCAAGACCCGTTTCAGGTAAAGGTCCCGGCCATAGGACTTATCCCAGTAATAAGTGAGGCCGGCGAAGACGATTTTGGCATTCGGGTTGACCGACTTCGCTGCTTGGCTGGCGATCTTCAACAATTGATAGTAGTCGGCCTCTGAGCCCAGCCAGGCGGAACTGCTCTCCCGGGCGTCCCAGACGTCTGGCTCGTTCCAGATCACCCATGAATCGATTCTACCCTTATAGCGGGCGGCGATCTTCTTAACGAAGGCGCCCCAGTAGTTATAGGGGTCGTCATACGGTAAATAGAGGTTCTTGGGCGCCATGCGCGGGTCATTACTGCCGCTGGCCCAGGGAGGAGTGGAGATGAGTAGCCCCACGACTTCCCTGCCCCCGGCGATTTCCCTGGCCAGTGCCGCGTCGGGAAAGTAGAAAGGGTTCCAGTCGTCGGGCGAATTCGGCTGAAGGGACTTCCATGAAAAGATAATCCGCTCCCAGCCTACTCCCATCTCGGTGGCCTGGTCAGGCGCCCAGAAGGATTCGACAGCGCCAAAGTGGCGGTCGGGAGGGGGATCAGGCGGCGCACCAAGAGAGGTGGCGGCAGGCATTTGGGTGAGGAAGAACAACACAGCTAACAGGCTGCAGGCTATTGCGAATGTGCGTCTTTTGTAACGAACCACTTAACCTTACCCCACTTTATCCTGGCCTATTCTAGCAGATTTGTCGTCAAACAGCAACCAGCAGCTTTCTCCGCCGTACCGGAACAGGAGTCTTCTCGTAGCAGACATGGCCGATTGCTAACATGGCTTAGGGGAGCTCGGCCAGTACCTTGAGTCTATCCATACTCGCACGAACGGCAGATGCCGCCCCGACTCTTCCGATGTTCCACGAACGCCAGTCCGAACTCGTTGAGGGCTCTCTCCATCCGAGGAGGCTCACCGCAATAAGTCGACGTTCTTTGTCCGGCACGTCCGGCAGCAACTCTAATAAAGCGGGCACCGCATCAGCGCTTAGAGAGGCCACATAGTAGCCATCAAGAGGTTGTCCAGACCGGGAGCGATCGACGTTCACGCGGACGATGGCCTCGTCGGGGTTCATCACATTGAGAAACGCGACAGCCAACAATCCTGTAACCAGCATGCCAAAGGCAAAATGAGACCGCCTGCCCCTCACCACGGTGGCGAGGAACCAGAGAAAGACCACACCGATCCAGCCCATAAAGATCGTAGTATAAAGTCGCAGCTCGGTCTGGCCAAACTCAACCTGATAGAGGCGCATCCGCTGAAAGGCTGAGGCCATGACGACGAATAGAAGGCCAACCAACGCTACCACCAGAAGGGCGAAGACGCGCCGCTGAATAGAATTGTCTCGATGTACTACCCAGTCGGCGGCCAACAGGAGTGCGAGCATCAAAGCGGCGACCGTGACCAATTCGAAGAATCCTCGCCGGGCGTATTCGGCGTAGGTAAGGCCCGTCGACGCTTCCACCATAGCGGAGCCGCCGAAGAAATAGCGAAACTGCACCAGCACGAAAGCAAGGAACAGTAGATTGAGCATGCCAAGAACGATGCTCGCCTCGACGAGGCCCAACGGTTTGAAACCCGCCCCATCGTTGCCGGTCGGTACGGTATAGGTCGCAATCAGAGCGAAGCGGAGGAAGCCGGCGACAAGCCAACCGAGAACTAGCGTTAGAACAACGTGACCGGCCACATCGGTGAAGAGCCACCGGAAGACGCCTTCGGTCATTCCCTGAAAAACCGCATCGGCCGCCATAAATAGTAGACCGAAGCAGACTATGAGAGGAAGGCCGATGATCAAGCCTCGAACGACGGCAAGACTTTGTCTGGTGAAGCCGCTGCGCGGGATATCTTGCCAACCAATGTCCTTGAAGACTAACAAAGCGGCTCCGGCGACGGCATGGATCCCGGCGAGCAGAGGGTCCAGAACATACTGCAGTATCGTGGCGATGCGGAGCTGCCCGGTGCGTGCTCTCGAGGCTGCCAAAGCCAGGGCGAGAAGAACCGCGAGCACATTTAGAATTCCCAGCGTCAAGGAATCGCGCCAGGCAAGGGCTGCGGCGAAGAGAAGCGCCGGCAGTACGAGCCAGCGCCCCTCTCCAAGCAACTGGATGCCTCGACTGCAAACCATGATCACGGCTGCCAACACAATCGTTACGGTCCAGAGAAGGATGTTGATTCCCCATGGAGATACCCTGAGCAAGCCGTCGCCGACAATACCGACGGCCAGTCCGGCCAAGAGCACCCCAAGACCAAGTTTCGTCCTTTCTGTCATGAGAAACCTTTCACCTGCATATCGCTCAGTGGGAGGGACATCAGATAACTGGATGGTCCTGAAAGCCAATGGTCGCGCCATCTCCGGTCCGCTATCACAGGCCCGTTTCTGAAACGAGTAGCCAAAGCTACGGTCTGACGCCTACTATTAGAGACGGGGAGAGGAGCCTTGCCTCGACGAAGCCGGCCGACTGCAGCAGGCCGATGATCTCGGCCGCCGAGTAGGACTGACCCTCGCCGGTGTTGACGAGCATATTGAGCGAGAAGAGAACTGCTCCGAGAGGGCCGGTTCCCTCGTCACCGATCAGTCCCTCCTGCACAACCACTAAACCGCCTCTGATCAGCGAATCGAAAGCCTTGGTCAGCAGTTCCCTGTTGCGCTCCGGCCCCAAGGAATGCAGTATGGCCGACAGCAACACTACGTCGTTTCCCTGACCAAAGCCGTCGACATGGTAGTTGCCGGGGCGTGTGGTGACGAGGTCCTCCACGCCAAATTCAGCTATGATCTCCTTCGTGATGCCGATGGTCTGGGGAAGGTCAAAGACAGTGGCCCTTAATTCCGGGTATCGCTTAACCAAATAGATGGAATAGGTTCCCGGCCCTCCCCCGGCATCGAAGAGCTGGCGCCGCCCGGTGAGGTCTAGTTCTTCGACCAGTCCGGGCGCCCTCTGCAGCGCTCTGGTGTGCATCGCCATGATGAAATTCCGGTGCGTCTTGCCACTTAGACCCTCCGGGGCGAGGCCACTCCGGCGGAAGGGCTCGCTCACGCGGTCATTGGTGCGAACGGACTCCGGCAGGCCGTACCAGGCAAGCCAGAGGTCCTCCGTGTGGGCAATGGCGTCACCCATGTAGGAGGGCTTCCCCTTGACCAGAAACTCCCCGGCTTCGGCCGAGTTGCGGTAGAGCGGGCCATCCTTCTCAAGAAGGCCGATGGCCACGCAGGCGTTCAGTAGCAGGCGCGTCGAGCGGGGATGGGTGCCGCAACGCGCCGCTATTTCTTCCGCTGTCAGGGTCTCTCCGCTCAGCGACGTGAAGAAGTCGAGATGGCTGGCGGCCATGAGCACGCGGGCTGGCTGCCAGCCCGCAAGGAGCCGGTTAACCAGGCTTGGTCGTCTAACGTCGCTTTTGCTCTCTGCCATGAGCCAAGTATACCTTACTTGTCAAGGGTTCAAAAGAAGGGTTCAAAAGAAGCGGATAAACTCCGTAAGGCGATCATGATCGAACTTTGACAAAGACGTGGTGATACCCGGTCGCTCCAGAGGGAAAAGATTCCTCATTATCCGCCATTTGCGGCACGCCCTGGCCATCTACAGCCCGAACGTAAATGTCTTGAAGCCCGTCGCCGGGGAATATGGCCTCCAGCGACCAGAGAACCCAACTGAAGAGTGAGTCGGCCTGGAGGATGGTGGCTTGTTGCCAGGAAGACGAGTCGAAGCTGACCTCTATCCGTGATATTCCCCGGTCGCCGGCGAAAGCCACGCCGAATACAGTTGCCTGCGGTCCCAACGGATCGCCATAGTTCGGAGAGTCGACGCGGCTCATGGTTCTAATAATGGCCGAGTCGCTCCATCCCTGCTGTTCCCAGTAACCGTAGTAGTCTTTGGGCACGAGTTCTATAGTTTTGATCCACTTGACGTTCTTCATACCATAGATTCCGGGAACGAGGAGTCTCACGGGATACCCGTGGGCCGGTGACAGCGTCTCGCCGTTCATCTCGTAGGCAATCATAGTGGCCTGATTCATGGCTCTCTCCAGCGGTATGCTGTCCGTATAGTCGTCGGCAGCGCCCAACTGGACGTCGAGCGCTTGCGGTGAGACGCCGGCCCGCAAGAGAAGATCGCGCAGGAGCACGCCCTGCCAAACGGCATTGCCCATGAGACCGCCACCAACCTCGTTGCTAATGCACTCCAGAGTAATTGTGCGGGTGACCGAAGGGAGCGCCTTGAGATCGGCGAGAGTGAGCCTGAGTGGATTGCTGACCAGTCCCTTGATCTCCAGAGACCATGCCTTGGCGTCGACTTCGGGATCCCGGAAGTTCTTAGAAACCTTGTAGAACTCCGTGTTGGGCGTTATGTAGCTTGTCGGCTTCGAGAGCGATGGTGATCCGGTCCGGCCGGGCTGGCCTTGCTTTGTCCCGAAGATGTTCCACAGCCAGGTTGAGCTGACCGCGAGCGCCGCAAACCCAATCAGTCCCTTGATCAGCAGGTCTCTACGGTGACGGTCGAAAGTCGCCGCCGTCCCGGCATTGTTGGGACTGCGCCGGTCCCATCTGGCGGAGAATTCTGCTTGTAGCATGGAAAAGGCCAGCAGGGAGAGGATAGCGATGGCCCCGGCTGGCCACCCTTTGGCATTCAGGAGCGGCCCCTCGCTGGCCAATAGGAGGACCGAGACCGCTGCGCCATACATGAGGCCCGTGATCCGGGGTCGGTGACGGGCCAAGCGGCGGCGTGGGGTATCGGCTTTTACCGCCAGCGCGTAGATGACGCCCAAAAAACCAGCAGCCAGCAACTCCAGTCCAACGATCCCAGCGAAGAGCAAGGGCTTTCCGGCGAACTGGAGCCGGTCGAGCGTGGCCGAGAAGATCGGCCCGGGAATGGCGCCGATCACAGAATCCCAGAGCAACTCGGGCGTAGTGGCCACCCCGAGAAGCAGAGCCACCAGGCTGGCAACGGCGACGACGATGGTCGCCGCTGCCAGGCCGCTGATGAAACCGACTTTGACGGAAATTGCCTGATTCATTCCAGTTCCCTTCACGATCGACTAATTCCGTCGCCATTCAAGGCAAAGCAGCCGGCATTGACGGTGCCCAATATCCAGCAGAAAATCGGCGTCTAAAGTGTGGGTGATCCTGGTTGCCAGTTGACCGGACACAGACCGCCGGTCTGCAGGGCTTGCAGAACCCGCAGGACTTCGTCCACGTTCCTGCCGACGTCGAGGTCATGCACCACCTTATAACGTAACGTCTGGTCGGTGTCGATGATAAAGGTGCCCCTCAGGGCGATGCCTTTGTCTTCCAGAAGCACGCCGTACAGTCGGCTCACGGTCTTCGTGACGTCGCTGGCCAGGGGGAAGGCGAGCGGGCCAAGGCCGCCCTTATCCCTGGGCCCGGCGATCCAGGCGCGATGGCTGTAGACGCTATCGGTGCTTACGCCGATGATATCAGCGTCAAGCTTGCCGAAATCTGCAATGCGATCGCTGAAGGCCCTTATCTCCGTCGGGCAGATGAAAGTGAAATCCAAGGGATAGAAGAACAGGACGAGCCACCTTCCCCGGTAGTCGTTCAGAGCGACGTTTTCCGTTAGGGTCTCCATGTTCTTCGTGCTGGGCATATTGAAACTCGGGGCCTTGTCCCCTATCTGCGCCGCTACCTCGCGCGGGATCTCCATGGTCAAAACCTCCTTGTGAATATTTCGGATAGTGATAGTATAGCACTTTCGGACGGTTATCAAAGCGGCTGATCAGGCCGACAATCTGAGCATTGACGACACCGGTGCTTTCTGCTAAGTTATGGTTGCCACTGGAAATTATTGGGAAATGAAGGTTGTGACACCTGCAGTGGTCGATCATATCGGGCTGTTGCGGCTGCTAATTTCCAAGCCCTTGAACTGACTCGTGGTTGACGAAATGAGATTGACTTAATGAGGTTGGTCGGCGCCGGACACGCAATAGTGGGGCGACTAAGAACGCATACCTTCTCTGCCCTGTTCAAGCACCCCAATTTTCGTCTCTACTGGTTTGGCGCCCTGGCATCCAACATCGGCACCTGGATTCAGATGGTGGCTCAAAGCTGGCTGGTCTACGATCTGACCGGCTCAACCTTGTTTTTGGGCCTTGTGGGCTTTGCGACGGCCATCCCGAGCTTGTTTCTCGCCCTGTTTGGCGGCGTACTCGCCGACCGCTTTGAACGCCGGCGCCTGATGATGGCGACCCAGACGGGCTCCATGCTGCTGGCTTTCGTCCTCGCGTCTCTGACTCTCACCGGAATCACCACGGTCTGGCACATCATGGTGATAGCCTTCCTGAATGGGGCTGTGAATGCCCTGAACACGCCCGTCCGCCAGACCATCATCTCGGACCTTGTCAGCAAAGAGGATCTGACCAACGCAATTGCCATCGGCTCGGCCCAGTTCCAAACCAGTCGCATGCTGGGACCGGCCATCGCGGGCGCCATCATCGCCCTCGTCGGGCCAGGCTGGTGCTTCTTTATCAACGGCTTGAGTTTTCTGGTCGTGATCGCCGCCCTCTTCAAGCTGAAGGTGCCACCCTTGAAAGCGGGCAGAGCGCGCGTATCGATGTGGAGGAATATGCGGGACGGCCTGGGCTACATCCGGAGCGAGCCGACCATTCTCTCCCTCTTGGCCCTTGCCGCCATTCCGAGCATCTTCGGGATGCCCTACATAGCCTTGATGCCGGCCTTCGCCTCGTCGGTTTTGCATGTCGGTCCCCACGGATTGGGTCTTCTTATGAGTGCTGCGGGGCTGGGCGCGGTTTGCGGCGCCTTGGCGGTGGCCTCGTTGCAGCGAGGTTCCCGGCGGGGCCGTCTGATGCTGGGCGCCATTGTCAGCTTTGGTCTTTGCCTGGCGGCTTTCGCCGTGTCTCACGTGTTTGTGTTCTCGTTCGTGTTCCTGATCGGTGTGGGTATATCGTCAATGACCTATAATTCGCTTAATCAGTCTTTTCTCCAATCTCTGGCCGACGATGAGATGCGGGGTAGGGTAATGAGTCTCCTGACGCTGACCACTTTCGGCATGCAGCCCTTCGGGCAATTGGGGGCCGGCGCCCTGGCCAATTACGCCGGCCCATCGTTCGCCGTCCTACTCGGCGGCGTTGTCTGTGTCCTCTTCGCCCTGCTGATGCTGGCCAAAAGGCCAACTATCAGGCGTCTGGTCTAGTCGATTTCTTTCGGGAGGTAAATACCATGGCAGCGGACCCTGTTTTTCGAGACCAGGTTATCGAGATGCTGGCGCCAATCGGGGAGATCAGCAGCCGGCCGATATCCTCGAAGATGCGCACAGGTTGGTCGATTTGGCGCAGACCTCAATTGCCATCGCCAAGGCTATGTCAAAGAAGAAGCGGCGGTGATGGACTGCCGAACCCGGTCGATCAGTTTTGGTCCAGTTCGTCGC
>JAUSEJ010000411.1 GCA_030650265.1 Dehalococcoidia bacterium
TGACTCGGTAGGCTTCTCCGTCGTCTTCCTGGCGTCGCAGGTCGGAGTGAACGTCCTCGGGCGCAGCGCCTATAGTAGCACGAGGCTCAGTCGGTTGGGCATTCTCGATCAGTTCGGTGGATTGCTCATTGGCTTGATCCTCACCTTTGCGCTGGTAAGCATTACCGCAACAGTCTTGAAGGTCGCCGTGAATGTGTCATGGGCAGGCGCGGACGCGGTGCGTAGCCCCATCGCCGAGACGGCGACCGTCTCGGCTCTAATGCCCATGTTCCTCGCTGCCGTTCCCTCTTTCGCCGAAACGGTAAGGCCGTGGCTACCCGCACCACTGCCCGCCATCTTCTTCCTCTAGCCCCGCCCCAATGATGGGTAAATGCGGTAACTTGCCTCCACTTGTGGTACAATTAGCTGAAGGTCACGCTCTGGATTGGGGTTTCCTTGATGCATCCACCGACGGGCTTCACCCCTGGCAATAACAAGTCTTTGGCGATCGCCAACCGGGTAATTGCAATGATCGTTTTGTGGTCTTTCCTTCTGTTAGCCGCGGACCTGGAAGCCCCTGTCACGCCTCTGCCCGGGCGCTGGCTGATTGAGGACCGATGAACACGAGTGCGATCATATTGGCCGGCGGGAGGAGCAAAAGGCTCGGGCGAGACAAGTGCCTTGTCAAGATTGGGGGTGAGCAATCAATCTTGCGGGTGATCGAACGCGTTGGTCAAGTGGCTTCCGAAGTGCTGGTGGTGACCGCCGCCAACCATCCCATGCCGGTTCTCGAAGGTCAGGAGAAGGTAAGGGTCATGGTGGACCGCTTCCCTGATAAGGGGGCTTTGGGAGGACTATATACCGGCCTTGAGGCCAGCACTAGCATTTACAGCCTGGTGGTCGGCTGTGATATGCCCTTCCTAAATGTGGGCCTTTTGCGACATCTGGTAGAATCGTGTATGAGTTCTGACGTGCTGATACCAAGGTTTGACGGATATTGCGAGCCGCTGCACGCCGTCTACTCGAAGTCTTGTCTGCCGGCAATAGAAAAGATGCTCGGAATGGGTAATCTTAAGATTCTAAGCTTCTTCCCCTACGTGGAGGTCAAATATTTGGAGGAGGCGGAGATAGACAGCTTTGACCCGCGTCGCCAAAGCTTCTTCAACATCAACACCGAAGAGGATGTGAGGAGGGCAGATGCGATCGATGCAGAAAGCGGAGACCCAGGGGAATGAGGATCTGATCGTGGAGCAGTCCGGCCGTAAGGTGACGTTCACCAAGCTGGTCGGAGAGAAGCGGAGCGTTGCGGAGGAGTCGATCATCCGCGAATCACCGATCACCTTGTACATTAATGGGCAGGAGCTTGTCACGCTGATGTGCACGCCGAACAAGGAAACGTATCTGATTGCCGGTTTCCTTTATCTCGAGGGAATAATCAGCAGGCTAGAGGATGTCCTTTTCATGAGGGTGTGTGTAGAGGAGAGTGTAGCCGATATCCGCTTGACGAACGATTGGAAGGCTGATCCAACTACCCGCACCTTGACCTCGGGCTGCGGGGGTGGGACAACTTTTGTGGCCGAGGGGGACCTGAAGCCGGTGGAGTCCAATCTGCAACTTACATCTGTGCAGATCGCCAAGTCGATGACGTCTCTGATGCAAGGGGCGGTGATTCATCGGGCTACCGGCGGTGTGCATGCTACGGCCTTGGGAGACGGCGATAATCTCCTGATATTGGCCGAGGACGTGGGCCGGCATAATACCCTGGACAAGATTGCCGGTCAATGTTTTCTCCTTGGCGTTCCCACCACCGATCGCATCATCCTGACTACAGGTAGGATATCGTCGGAGATGCTTGCCAAAGTGGCGAAAATGCGCATCCCGATCGTGGTATCGCATTCCTCGCCCACCGACCTGGCCGTTAAGCTGGCCAAGGACCTGAACATTACCATAGTTGGATATGCACGCGGAAAGTCGTGCAATATCTACACCCATGATTGGAGGATCTTATGATAAGTGTTGAAGAGGCCAGGGAAAAGATTCTTGGCTACGTTAACCCGCTGCCCGTTGAAAC
>JAUSEJ010000412.1 GCA_030650265.1 Dehalococcoidia bacterium
AATTCATCGAGAACAGCCATACAGAAGCGCAGCTATACGACTATGAGATCGATATCTTAAACGTGTTGTAGGATGGAAGGGGTAAAAGGGGATTTGGGGGACGAGTTGGTTCAGCCATGCGTTCTTAGAGGTTGAGCAACCTAACCGGCTAAAGCCTCAAGTCCTGTTGCCAGTAGGGACGCTCAACCCAAGGAGTGGGGGCTTTAGCCGGGTAAAGGCTTCCCCAACCTGCCAAAGCTTCCAGTCCTGTTACCAGCGGGGACTCCAAACTCAGGAGTAGAGGCTTTAGCCGGGCAGGGGCTCCTGTCAACCAACTCCGATTGGCCTGACCGACTCAGCCAACCTCTCTTCTCCCCTCTTCCCCTTTTCCCCGTCATACTATGAGCCAGACGCCTGCGACCGACAAGATAATTCCCACGCCGAGGAGGGGCGTAACCCTCTCTTTTAGGAAGATAGCGGATAGGGGGGCGGCGAAGATGGGGGCGATCGAGGAAAGGGCAGCGGTCTTGGCGGCGCCAGCGGTCTGGATGGCCAGCAGGTAGAAGAAGCCGCCCACGCCCAGGCTGATCACGCCGGCCAGGACGGTCAAGAGGACCGGACGCCAGCCATAGGACCGAACTTTCAGCATATCCCCGTTTCTGGATGCCAGAAACAGAAGAATCGAGGCTGCCACCGGTACTCTGATGGCATTCGCAACGAAGACGTCGAGATCCAGAAGAGCCAGCCTCTGAATCGAGGTGGAGAAAGCCCAGCACATGGCCGCGGCAAGGGCCAGAAGGATCCCCTCGAAGCGGAACCTTTCCACCCGGCTGGCCGCGCCTTCTTGGGGCGCAGCAGAACGGGCCACCAGACTGACGCCGATGACGATGAGGACCACGCCCGCGGCGTTCAGCCAGTGCAGACGCTCACCAAGAAAGATCACGGCGATGGGCAGGGTGAACAGGGGATATATGTTGGAAATCGGAGAGGCGCGGGATACTCCCACCGCGGCCATGCTGCGAAAGTAAAGGGTATCGCCAACCACCGAGCCACCGATCACGCCGGCGATCATATAGGCCGCCGCCCTGAGAGGAACCGCCCCAAGGTCGCCGGGCTTTCCGACAACGACGAGGGTACCCAGGACGAATATGGCCCCGGCGGTCATCCGGATGGCATTCAGCGAGAGCACGCCAATCCGGTTCGAGGCCGACCTGATCATGATGTTGGTGACAGACCAGAGTAAAGCCGTCGCAACCGCGCTAATTTCGCCGATCATTCGTAGCCATTGCCCCTTTCCTCGAACATCATACCATAGGCTGCGTTGTGCAAGTAGAGCGGACCTAATGCAAGGAAACCACTGCGATAGGGTCGGGAAGGGTTGGCTAACCCAGTTCCATGAGATCAGGTTAATCATACTGCCGTCCATGCTAAATGACGGTCATGGGAATGCCAGTTGGCAAAACGAAGAGTGACTGACTGGTTGACTTCCCACCTGGATGGTGCTAACATCCTGTTTGGAAACAGAATAAGTTCTAGGTGCCCCTTAGGGGGAGAATAGGGAAGCCGGTGAGAATCCGGCACGGGCCCGCCACTGTGAGTGGGGAGCTTATCTGCAAGGTGCCACTGTCCTTCGTCAAGAAGAATGGGAAGGCGCAGAGGAGCATCGATCCACAAGTCAGGAGACCTGCCTAGAGCCTCTCGACCACATGCTCGAGGTCACGCGTAGGGTCAATATCTCTATGTCTGGTTTATAGACCCCTCAACTGGCTCATTTGCTGGTCGAGGGGTTTATTTATTCCCGGTCCCTCTTGGGACCTGGGCTAGAGGTGAAGGGCTAAGGACGGCTAGCCACCGGTTCGCAATTCTCGCGGTGATCAGTAAATTGAACTGAAAGGAGGCAAGGGAAATGACGACAGCGACTATCAAGACCACGGGATCGACTGTAGTTCAGAACGATGCTCAGAATCCCTTCGAGCGACAGGGGCAACAGCTAAGTCTCTTTCATCTTCGCTGTGCAAGGACGGCCAACGGACTGTCGCACTATTACATGTACGGCGACATCGAACCGGAGGAAACTCTGCTGTAGCTGCGGCTAAGTCTCACCGAAGAGCAGGAGGAGGCACGGTTGCCCTCCTCCTGCTCTTCGACTGCAGCGATTTGCCAAAGCGTCTAGTATCCGTAGGGGCGGCATCCTTCTGCTGAAGGACGCCCGCCCCGTCCCGCCTAGCGATGATAATCTGTCGTTCTGAGGAGCGAGGGGGGCGAGGGGGCGATGTGGGGGAGCGACGAATCCTTCTTTGAAGGACGGACCGCTCCGCCAACGTTCGTTGTTGAAAACCCAGCGGATGGGGTACGGATTCTTCGTCCTTCCGAGAAGGACTCAAAATGACAAATCGAAGCGTTTGTGTCACTATGCCAGGCACGATCGCTTAACTCGTACCAAATTTGAAGGAGGATAGGAATCTGAGTATGGACTGGACCTCCGGACGTAATGGTCCGTTAAGCACCTTCCCGTTGGATGAACATTGGGACATCTTGCTGGATCCCGACTGTGTTTTCTGGGCCCTGGCGGCCCGTGGCGATGAGAGCGTGCTGACCGAAGCACGGGACCTGCACCGGCAGGTGGCCGAAGACCTTGATGACCGCCTGCGCCGCTTCAGGTTCGAAACTCATGTGACCGCACTTTACGTCAACCCCAACGACGCCTGTCATGCCGATTGCCGCTACTGCTATATCCCGCCGGAGGTTCGCCGTCGTGGCTCACGGATGGACCGCCAGCAGTTGCAAGCAGTTCTGGAAAAGGCTGCCCTCTACTTTTCCCGGCAAGACATGGCGGGTCGCAAGCCCGTGATCATCTTTCACGGAGGCGAACCG
>JAUSEJ010000413.1 GCA_030650265.1 Dehalococcoidia bacterium
AATCCTTCCGCTGAAGGATTCGCCCCTACTGGTCAATATCACCATCGCCGTCTGTAAGAACCAACATCCCCGGTCAACTACCCTTGATTACGGACGAACCGCGCTGTCAGCCGGCATCGGCCTACCCACGGCCGCCGCCACGGGGGCCAGTTTGGACATGAGGGAACCAAAACTTTCAAACGTTAGCGATTGAGCGCCGTCCTTCAGGGCGTGGTCGGGACTCGGATGGACCTCCACCATGATGCCGTGTGCTCCGGCTGCCACACTGGCCAGAGCCAGGGGAGCGACCAGATACCACTTGCCGGTGCCATGGCTCGGGTCGGCAATAATTGGCAAATGGCTTAGCTTCTTGATGATGGGAATGGCGCTGATGTCCATCGTATTACGTGTGTAGGTTTCGAAAGTCCTGATCCCTCTCTCGCATAGCATCAGTTTGGTATTGCCTTGAGAGAGGATATACTCCGCTGATAGTAACCATTCCTGAATAGTTGCCGACATTCCCCTTTTCAGCATGATCGGCTTGCCACTGCGACCCGCTTCCTCAAGAAGGTTGAAGTTCTGCATGTTTCGGGTGCCAATCTGGAGAATATCGGCATAGCGGGCGACGAGGTCGACGTCATGGGGCGTCATGACTTCGGTAATGAATGGCATGTCCGTCTGTTCGCGCGCCTCGGCCAGGATCTTGAGGCCCTCCTCGCCCATGCCCCGAAAGCTGTAAGGCGACGTGCTGGGCTTAAAAGCACCTGCTCGCAGGATGTTGGCGCCCGCGGCCTTCACCGCATGGGCCGATCGAAGAAGCATTTCCTCTGACTCGACAGCACAGGGTCCGGCCATGATGACCAGCCGATTGCCGCCGATTTCAATGTCACCGACGGTGAAAACAGTATCATGAGGCTTGAACTCACGACTCGAAAGCTTGTACGGACGGGAGATGGGAATCACGTCATCCACGCCGGGCATCATATCCACCATTTCCCGAAGCTCGGGATAGGTTGAACCGACCACCCCAATCACAGTTCTCTCCACACCTTGAGATAAATGGCCTGACAAGCCCAATTCCTTCAGGCGGGTCAGTACGCCATCAACATCTTGCTCATTAGAGCCATTGCTCATTACCACAATCATTACCATGGCCTCCTGCCTTTGCCGTTCTTCGCGGTTGTCATTGTCAACACTAACGTGTTCGGGGCGCCACGTCCGGACGAAGGTTTGTGGCTCCCTTGATATAGATATGCGCAACTTCGTCCTGGCGCTTGCTCGTATTAACATGAATAAGTACCCTAACGCATTTCTGGAGGCTTCCCGGCACCGCCATCTCGTGGCCACAGATGAGAGGCACTTCTGTCCATCCCATCGCTCTGGCAGCCGCCGCCGGAAACTCCGCGTTGAGGTCAGGAGAGGTAGAGAAATAGGCGCTAGCCACATCTTTGGAATCCAACTCGTTGGCGTCTATCACCAGCCGCAATAGCTCGGTGGTCGCGGCGAGAATCGCCTCCCGACTATTCTCCTCTGCGGTGGTCGCTCCCCGTATACCCCGGCACCACATACGATCTCCTTCTCTTGAAGCCATCACACAAGGCTTCCTAGCTCTTGATTTGTTTGATAAATTGGCTGACGGCAGCTTGCCGTTCTTCTGGTGCGGTCTTCTCAACTAGATCGATGATTGCGCTTCCCACCACGGCCGCGTCGGCCATAGAGGAGAGTTCTCGAACATGTTCCCTCGTCGCGATGCCAAAGCCAACGGCGAGGGGGAGGTCCGTCTTAGCCCTCACACGCTGGAGAAACTCAGGCAGAGCGGCTGAAAGGTCGCGGCGCACGCCGGTGACGCCCATAAGGCTCACGCAGTAAATGAAGCCGCTTCCCAGTTCTGCCACTTTGTCTATCCTCTCCTCTGTGCTCGTGGGAGCGAGAAAAAAGACCAGGTCCATGCCTCGATCCTGACAGCATCGCCTCAACTCCGTCGCCTCTTCCGGCGGTAGGTCGGGAATTATGAGACCATCGACTCCGACTTCCTGACAGGCAGCGCAGAAGCGATCTAGCCCATAGGAGAAGACCGGATTATAATAGCCCATGAACAGGATAGGCACCATTACGCCGGATTTCCTCACCCGGTCGGCCGCCTCAAAGCAAGTCTTAACGGTAACCCCGTTGAGAAGCGCCTCATGGCTGGCTCGCTGAATGGTCATGCCGTCGGCCAATGGATCGCTGAATGGCACGCCAAGCTCGATGAAGTCAGCGCCACCGTCGACCAGGCCTGTCACTAATGAGACTGTACTGGCGATGTCAGGAAAACCAACCGTCAGATAGGCGACTAGGCCGATACGCCTAGCCGCTCTCAATGCCTTGAATTTCGCGCTGATTCTACTCACACACTAGACTCTTTAATCTCGACAAAATAGGCTACCCACTAGTCTACACTAAGATACTGGTCCATTATAAACGAAACAGGCTAAAGCGTCACGCCCAAGGCCGAGGCAACCGTATGCATATCCTTGTCACCTCTGCCGCTCAAACTCACGATGATTGCGGCTTCGCCAGGCAGAGAGGGAGCAAAGCCAGC
>JAUSEJ010000416.1 GCA_030650265.1 Dehalococcoidia bacterium
GCATAGATCGCCAATGGCATATTCGAGACAATCTGGTGCCGGTGAATGTGCCCGAGAGCGACGTAGTCGAAGGCCCGATTCAAGACCGATCCCCGGGGAATGATTATGTCCTGTCCCAACAACGCCTGTCTCTCGCTGCCATAGCGGGCGCCAAACACAGTGGCGTGGGCGGCAAAGACTGAAGGAACCTGCGGGTCTAGCTCGGCGATTCTGGCCTCAAGAACATTTTGAACCTTGTCCAGAATCAGGCCGTTTACCTCCTCCAGAGACTTTCCTCTGGCCTCCTCCCGGCTCAACAGGAAGCTTCTGGTTATCCAAGGAAGGGAGACGACCTGAACCGGTCCCCGACGCGTGAACACCGTTTGGGTTTCCAACCTGCTGGAAACGTAGACGTTCTTGATATTGAGGGTTTGGAATATCTCGACACTGGTGGCCCTGCCAAGAGCATTGGGCAAGTCGTGGTTCCCGACGAGCAGAAACACCGACACGCCATTCGAGGCCAGTCGAGCGATGCGCCGGGCAAAATCTCGTTGGAAGGTTGGTCTGGGATCGCGCGTCTTGTTGGCGTCGCCGCAGAAAAGTACGAGGTCTATAGAACTCTCCAGGGCATAATCTACGACTTCGTCAAAGGCGGCCAGGAAATCGCCAATGCGCGTGGAAAGGCCCGTGGCCGGATCCATCCTGCCATAGCTTTCCACCCCGAGATGAAGATCCCCTGTGTGAAGGATCCTTATCATACGCCTCTACGCCGGTCCGGCACGTTTCAAACACAAAGGCACAAAGGCACTAAGTGCAGTTGGTTTCTAGACGGCTCCAAGCCGCTGAGCTAGCAGAGTGGATAGCCCGGATATGGGTATTCGCACCTGCTCCATGGTGTCCCGATCCCGTACGGTCACGGCATTATCGTTTAGCGTTTCAAAGTCCACCGTGACGCATAGCGGTGTGCCTATTTCGTCCTGCCGACGGTAGCGCTTGCCGATGCTTTGGGCATCGTCATATTGAACCGGCCAATGCCGACGCAACTGAGCCTGGATATCCTTCGCAATGGCAATCAGAGGCTCCTTGCGGCTCAACGGGAGGATTGCCACCTTGACAGGGGCCAACAAGGGGTGCAGACGAAGGACCACCCTGATACCTTCTTTGTCCGGCTCCTCGTCATACGAGTCGATAAGGAAGGCCAGTAGCATCCTGTCCACGCCGCCAGCGGGCTCAATAACATAGGGGAATATGTGCGTGTTGGTCTCCTCGTCAAAGTAGGTCAGATTCGTGCCGCTGAACTTCGAGTGCTGCTGCAGGTCGTAGTCAGCCCGGTTGGCAATCCCCTCCAGTTCGGACCAGCCCATCGGGAAGAGGTATTCTATGTCCGTGCAGGCCTTGGCGTAATGGGCCAACTCATCGACAGCGTGCGGTCGCAGCCGGAGGTTCTCCCTCTTCATACCGAGACTCAAATACCAGTTGAATCGCTCTTTGATCCAGCGCTCGTGTAGTACTTCGTCTGTGCCCGGCCTGACGAAGTACTCGATCTCCATCTGCTCGAACTCGCGCGTCCGGAAAATGAAGTTGCCGGGCGTAATCTCGTTGCGAAAAGACCGGCCGATCTGGCCAATGCCAAAGGGAAGCTTCTTGCGAGTCGAGTTCAAGACGTTCGAGAAATTGACGAACATGCCCTGCGCCGTTTCCGGTCGCATGTATACCACCGAGGCGTCTTCCTCCACCGGACCCATGAAGGTCTTGAACATCAGGTTGAACATCCGCGCCTCGGTCAACTCCCCACCGCAATTGGGGCATTTTTCGCCCGTTAGTTGGTCGGCCCGAAATCGTTGACGACAACCTTTGCAGTCCACCAGGGGATCGGCGAAGGTGGCCACGTGGCCGCTGGCAATCCAAACTTGGGGGTGCATCAGAATACCGGCCTCGATGCCAACCATGTCGTCGCGCTCACGGATGTTGGCCCGCCACCAGGCGTCCCGGATGTTGCGCTTCATCTCCACGCCCAACGGTCCGTAATCCCAGACGCTGGCCAGGCCGCCATAGATCTCGCTACTTTGAAAAACAAACCCTCGCCTCTTGCAGAGAGAAACGATCTTCTCCATTTCCACCTTAGGCTTTGGCTTGGCAGCATCCATCGCTCACGCTCCTATCACAAAAAGACCTCTTCATCCGCGGTTGGGACTAGAGGTTCTTGATTTCTCTTGGCCGTGTCACGCTCTGTTGGCCCTAAATTACCAGTTTTGACGCCAAAAGTCAAGATAGACCATCGGCCTTGACAGCCAAGGTAGAATTAGGAGTGTAACCTTTTCGAGGAGATAGTATGTGGTTCTGCTTAAGATGCTTCCGGTAGGTCCACTGGGGGTAAACTGCTACATAGTGGCTTCAGAAGAAACCAAGAAAGCCATCATCGTCGACCCCGGCGACGAACCTGATACCATACTGCGAACGATCAAGGATCTCGGGCTACAAGCCGACTTGATCGTCCTTACTCACGCCCATTTCGACCACACCATGGCGCTTGCCAGGGTAATAGAGGAAACCGGGGCCAAATTCGCCCTGCACCCCCTCGAGATTCCCTTCCTGAACAAAGTGCCAGGCGAGTTTGCCAACTGGTTTGGCCCCATGGACCCGCTTCCCGATCCGGATTTCACCGTTGAAGACGGGGACAAGGTCACAGTCGACGGGCTGGAGTTGACCGTGATTCACACCCCCGGTCACACGCCCGGCGGCATTTGTCTGCTTGGCGATGGCTTCGTCATCAGCGGCGACACCCTATTCGCCCTGAGCGTGGGAAGAGCCGATTTCCCCGGCAGCGACTGGAATCAGCTCATCGACAGCATTAAGACCCGTCTGCTGGTCTTGCCCGACGAGACGATGGTCTACCCGGGCCACGGCGGCCGAACGAAGATCGGCCTCGAGAAAGAGCAGAACCCCTTCGTGGGAACCCAGGCGGAACTGTAATGCTTCTTTGCGCGGTATGGTCTCAGATGTCACCCTGAGTCCTTCCGCAGTAGCACGAAGGGTCCGTCCGCTCCGTGTATCCGAGACGGATGCTTCGCTGCGGCGCAGCATGACAAGTCTTGAGCGAAATGTTCACTGCGCAAGTGGTCAGACCGTAGCTATGCATTCCCCGTAAGCACAGCCTATTTCTTCGACACCTGGGGGAAGTAGAGGACATTGGGGCCTCCCGAGGCCTTACCAACGCTTACTTCGTCGAGGAAGACACGAAGCTGGCTGGCCGTGGCCTTGTCCAGTCGGAAGCTCAGGGCAATAGAGCCGCTCAGGTCACCAAGATCAAACCATTTTTGCGCCCAGGTTCCCTGAGTATCGAGAGGCACCGGGTAGCTGGTCGTTCCCGAAAGACCCGTGACGTCGAGAAAGAGGGTGTCTCCCGGCCCGGCGGAAGATACCGCAGCATACAAGAAGGAGACTATGGGTCTGTAGGTGCCCGCAGGAATGGTAATCCCGGCCTGAATGACTGTGGCGTCCTCTTGGACATTCCATTCGCCTAATCTAGCTGATTTGGCCCCCGAATGCATCCAGTCTGTCGACGTGGCGACCTGGCCGACCGGGACCCACCACTCGTTTACGCCACCCGTGCCTTCGAAACCCCAGTTCTGCATGTAGTTGTTCAAGGGGGGAAGAACGAAGGTGTACGATAGAGGGCTACTGATGGTCAGGCTCCGCGAAGGGATGGTTCCGTATCCATAGGCGCTGGCAGACAAACTGTAGGTCCCCGGCGGCGCCACCAGCCTGAAACTGCCGTTGGCATCCGCGATCGTCGCCAGTGATGTCGCCGTGACTCTCGCTCCCACGATACCGATCCCCCGGTTGTCTATCACCCTACCCGTAAAAGAAACCGGAATGGTGGTGTGCGTGTCCCCGTCTCCATCCGGCCACGGCTCGATTGCGCCCTGTGACTCCCTGATCCGGCAGCGAAAATAGTAGGTTTGGGCCGCCTGAACAACTACGGGAGATGACGGACCAAAGGCAGCCGAAGTCAAACTGGTTCCCGTAAGCCAATCTACCCAACTCGATCCAGCCCCCGCCCTGTATTGGATATCAAAGACGGCCGGTGTGCCTGCAGCATCCTGCCTGACCCAACTAACGGCGAAACTCGAACCCCCGGCGAAAGCTGGCAGCGCACTTACCTGCGAGGCCAGCGAGTCAAAGAAAGGCTCCACCAGAAGATAAGGCTTGCCTCCCTCAATGTAACGTCCGGTCGCCGGATCCCGGTTGTTCGTGGCCCCCGGCAGGGTCAATCTGTAAGAGCCTGCCGACGGATTGACGCTGATCAGGCTACCGTTTTGCTCGACCAATTTGGCCACATTCGAAACTGCAGGAATAGCAACTTGCGAGTCGCTGCCGCCGGTAGCCCAAACAACCGTAACCTTGCCCTGTGGCGTACCTTGCAAGACTATCATCTCATAACCGCTTCCTGAAGATCGGGTGACTCTTGCAGGATGGGATAGATAAGTCGTTGCCACCTGATAAGCCTTGTATGATGGTCTGGTCGTACCGCTATTGGCGACCAGTCCGTAATAGTCGCTCGGTGCCAGTCCATCATCCCACAATTGAAAGATAGACAGCCTCTGCACGTCGGCAGCAACGGCATAAGCATAGGCCTGTATGACGAATGCCGCCTGCTCGTCGAGGGTAGCTCTATACCAGAGGCTTGGACTGCAAAAGGTTGCCCATTCGCCGCAGGCGGGGATACCGGTCTCGTTTACCCATACAGGTTTGACAATCCCCAGCGTCCTCTGCATCTTGTCTCTTGCGTCTAAAGCCCAACTGTACACATAGTATGGATCGATGTAGGGATGCCAGGGCAAGACGTCGAAGTAGAAGCCTCCACCTCTCCCGTCGGGATCATTCACAGCGCGATCGAGAACCTGTTGAAAGAAGTCCTGATTGCTCCAATATGACAGACCGGCAAACAGGACCATCGCCTGCGGATCCGCCGCCTTTGCCGCCTGATATCCCACTTTGAGAAGTTGGTAGTAGTCAGCCACCGATCCACTCCAGAAAATGCTGAAGTCCGGCTCGTTCCACATCTCCCACACCTTCACCCGATCCTTGTACCTCGACACAGTGTCAAAGACGAACTTGCCCCAGTAGTTGCCTGGATCGTTCCAGGCCAAGTACAAGTTCTTTGGGGGAGAAATGACCGAGCTGAGTCTGACGCCGGTCGGGGTAATCTCTGGCTTAAACGAACGCTCCCCAACCCTGGGAAAGGGTGCGGTTGCGTCTCCCGCGGTCGCCGCCCAACTAGGGGAGAACATCAGGATGATTTGAGGCTGAAGTCCGTTTGCCACGTCGAGGTTGACCACGGCATCCTGCCGCGAGTAGTCTCTGACCCCCTGATAACGCTCGATATCATGCCAATACATGGGCCATCTGGTCCATGTTGCCCCGGCAGCCGAGGCCTGCCCGTAGCGAAGAGCCACTGAAGACGGAATCGCCGTGTCTACCTCAACCGAGTTGACGAAATTGATGCCAAACCTGTCGTCTCCACCGACGACCGCTGGCTCAGCCAGCGTTTGAGGAGAAATGCCAGCAGCCTCTATCAATCTCGCCGGGAACGGCTTGAAACCCGGCCCGAAGTGTGCGCCAGCAATAGTCACTGCAGGCTGAGATGCTTCGGTAAGGGCCATCACAAGAAGTGGTGCCACGATCCAAAGTACCGTTGCTCCTAAGAAGATCGACGAAGCTATTCTAACAATAGTGTTTAGGAACTGCAGTCTCCGATAATCCAACATCCGCCTATCCGTCCTTTTCCAGAGGACACCCGCAACCATCCACCCTTCCCACAACTCTCAGACTGATGATAACACACGAAACGCGTCGCGCCAAGTAGTATCCACAACAAGCCAATCACCAAGGTGGCGGCATTAAGAACTTCATTTCCTGAGATTGACTTCGCCGTGATGAGGC
>JAUSEJ010000426.1 GCA_030650265.1 Dehalococcoidia bacterium
CCCTCAGGCCTCGCACAAAACGGGTGGGCACTCCGTGCTTCCCCAGCCAATCCGTTATGGTCTTGCCACCACCGTGAATGACTATCGGGGTAAATCCATCCTGCTGGAGCGCGACTAGATCAGCGATCGTAGTATCATGGCTACCGAGGGTGCTCCCGCCGATCTTCACAAACAACCTTGCCCCGTCGTCTCTCATCCTACATCCTGCCTAAGTCGTGTACTCACTGTTTATTCTTACATATTCTTCAGACAGATCGCAACCCCAGGCGGTCGCCCCAAAAGACCCAATGTTCAAAACAACGCGAATGAATACCTCTAGCTTATCGAGAGATCTGCTAGCTATCTTCTTGTCGAACGGCAACGGCCGGCCAGCCTGCATCAACTGCAGTTCACCGATGTAGACATCGGTTCTGGCCTCGAGCATCTCGGCTCCACTTCGTCCTGCTGCGGCAACAATCCTGCCCCAGTTGGGATCGTTGCCGTGGAGGGCTGCCTTGAGCAATGACGAGCTGGCTATCGTCCGTGCCATCATCCTCGCATCCCCTTCGCTCAAGGCGCCTTCGACGTTGACCTCGATGAGTTTAGTTGCTCCCTCGCCATCCCGGGCTATCTCCTTGGCGAGATAGGTGCAGACATAGGTCAAGGCAGACTCGAAGATCGCGGCGTGCGGTGACAGGTGGTCGATGGCCAGCATAGTAGAAGGATTGCCAGCCTGGCCATTGGCCAGGAGGAAGAGACTATCGCTGGTACTTGTATCGAGGTCCACGGTAATCATGTTGAACGACAAATCCGCCGCCCGACGCAGTGCCTTCTTGAGGAATTCAGGCTCGACGGCCGCGTCGGTGGTCACGAAAGCTAACATGGTCGCCATGTTAGGATGAATCATCCCCGCACCCTTGGCAGCGCCACCAATGGTAACTACGATATCATCGAGTTTTACCCAGATGGCAATCTCTTTGGTGCGGGTATCGGTGGTGATGATGGCCCGGGCGAAATCCGGTCCGCCGGCCGCCGAAAGAAGTACTTGCTCAATGCCAGAGCGGAGATTATCCATGGGCATGAGAACGCCGATGACGCCTGTGCTGGCTACCAAGACGTCCTCAGGTGCCATCCCCAACTTCGACGCCGTTAAGGCCGCCATCTCGCGGGCGTCCTCGAGGCCCTGTTCGCCAGTGCAGGCATTGGCCCGGCCGCTATTAACCACTACCGCTTGCGCCTTGCTGTCAACCAGGTTCCCCTCGGAAACGATAACCGGAGCCGACCTCACCTTGTTTGTGGTGAACAACCCCGCAGCTACGCATGGCGCCGTAGAAGCGAGAATGGCGACGTCCCTGGCCTCAGGCTTCGGTGACTTGATTCCCGCATATACCGATCCGGCCATGAATCCCTTCGGGCTGGTAACTGATCCGTGAGGAATCACCTCGAAGCTTCTCGACTCCATTCGCTCTCCTCGCGCGTCTTGTGATCGATACTAAGTATACACTCCCAGTCAGGGGGGCGCAAGGGAGGGCTGAACCGTCCTTCGACTGAAGGGCAGATTAGCGGATTCTGCAGATGGGCGCCCGTTACCTACGGGAAGCATGGGAAGCCAATATCTGAACTTGCCCCATGATTTTGTTCAGTTTCTTCGACAGAGAACGCCCCAGTTGAAGCGCGGCTCGCCTGAAATGCTGTTGCGCTCCTTTGGAACATGGGACGGCCCCACAGGGGAACTAGACGAACTAGTGGCGGAAATCTACGAGGCGCGACACAAAGAGAGCGGATTGGCAACTGAGAATTGGCTGGCACAGGAAAACGCTTAGAGATCACTATCGCATCGCCAGCAGGTTGCTTGTGGTCAAGTTCGCCCGCCAGCGATGATGGTGGTACATACTTTGTTACAGCCCGAGACGGTCGGCGACGTCTGATAGGCCATCCTTTTCTAGCGTCTCCCTGGTTGGATTGCCGGTCAGGAGGTCCCAGCCCAGTGAGCGATAGTAGTCGTCCTTCATCGTCTCTAGTTCGGCGTCGTTGAAACTGATCTTGCTTATGCTTCCGGCGGCAGGCTCTTCCGGGCGGAGACGGCGGGCGAAACTGTCTGGAACCATATCGTCAGCGCGGGTCAAGCCACAACGGGTCCCAAACGCTCTCTCGAGATGGCGCAGGCGCTTGCCAGCTTTGGAGAGGTCGCCGACCGTCACGGTGTTACCCGACCCGAGGCTTAGGGCCGTAGCAATGTCCCCTGCGTTGACTGGCAAACCGATGAAGGGGGTCAACCAGCTACAGACGCCGGTCATGTCGCAAATATCGGTCCTTTCCTCGTCCGAGCGAACCAGAGCCGCCTTGCCTTCCGTTGTCCTCGGATCAGCCGCCTGTCTTATACCAACCTCTCTCTCCGCTCGATCCTTGTAGTGCTCTATAGAAGATTCGAATGAGGCCTCGTCCTTGGCTTGTATGAACCTTCTGGCGCCGACGTAATCCAGAAAAGCCTGCACCTGAGCATCCTCACCAATCGGAGAGACGGCGTTAGCCAGCGCCCTCGTCTTGACGGGGACGATATGCAAATCCGACGGGGAACCCTTAACCACGAGGAGGCGGTCTTCAGACCCCCCACCGATCTTACGAGCAGCCGCCGGTAATCCATCGGCCAGCAGGTCGCCAATGCCCTCCCGGTAAGAGATCTTGCGCGCCATGTCCAGAATGGCTTCAGGGCTGCCCCATGTCATGGGAATACCATCGGTGTCAGTCGCCGAAATGATCCCATGCTCGTGAAGCTCCATCAGCCAGGCCAGGGTGTTGGACAAGGAGCGAGCATCCAGACCATACCGCTGGCACTCCACGAAGGCCTTCCAGAACACCATCAGGTCAGCATTCCTCAGATCCCAGGTCAGGTCACCATAAGGGCTGCACTTGGCCGAACCTGCCCCTGCTCCCGCTATGTTGTAGGCATCGAAGCAAGCTACAGGACAAGCAAAGCATCCCACCCGGCGAAGGAGGTGCTCGTTCATGAATTCGACTTCGTGAATCGACTCGCCGCCCTTCCAGGTGTTACCCAGAAGCTCATAGAGGCCGCGCATCTCCCGATCGTGGATGCGGGTCAGTCCCACTTTGTGCACTTCGTTATACATCCGGTTCTGTTTGAGGGCCTCGTAAAGTTTCTTGCACTCATTTATGAACTCCCGCGGCCGGGCCACTCCTATCCCTTTGGTGCCTCGCACGGCGATAGCTTTCAGATTCTTGGAGCCCATGACCGCTCCCATCCCGGTGCGAGCCGCAGCGTTGCCTGTGCCAGAAAGAATAGAGGCATAGACTACAAGATTCTCACCGGCAGGTCCGATGCAAACCACCTTGGCCGACTGGTCTCGGAGCTCTTGCCTGACCATAGCTGGCGTTTCGTAGGTGTCATGCCCCCACATAGAGATAGCGTCCCTGATTTCCACCCGATCATCCATAATGGACAGGTAGACCGGTCGATCAGCTTTACCATCGATGACAATGTTATCGTAGCCGGCAAACTTCAGCTCGGCGCCCAGATAACCGCCCATTCCCGAGTCACCAAAAGCCCCGGTGACGGGAGATTTTGCCATCACATCAACCCGGGATGCTCCCGGAAACGGGGTGCCGACGAGGGCCCCTACTCCGAAGACCAGGAGATTATCGGGATCGAAGGGCCTGGTCTCCGGCTCCACGCCATCGAATAGAAGCTTGGCGTTAATGCCCTTACCGCCGATGAATCTCTCAGCGTAGGGCGCTGTCGACTCGGTGCTAACTCTTCCGTCGGTCAGGTTGACCCGAAGGATGCGTCCGGCATACAAATTGGCCATTATCGTCCCCCTTTCCCTGGCAGGCAATCCCACAGACTCAAATCATCCAATAGACTAACCATGCTATCCACGCCTTGCCACACGTCGAGCCCGTTTCCAGCTTTGCTAAGGCAACCGGAATGGCAAAGCTCGACGCACTGCGGCTCGCCTCCGCACAGGTCGCAAGAGATCGGCAGGGTCCGCTTTTCATCCATAAAGATGCAGCCGGCAGGGCAGGCTTCAACGCAGTCCCCGCAGCCACTGCACATGCTTTCTTCAAGAGCGAGGATTCCCCCCCCATTGCGGGAGAGAGCCTCAGTAGGACAGGCCTTGACGCAGGCCGGCTCCGTGCACTGCTGGCAAACCAGGGGTAAACAGGTCACTAGACCTTCCCC
>JAUSEJ010000434.1 GCA_030650265.1 Dehalococcoidia bacterium
CCCTCAGCCTCCAGCAGAGGTCCACGTCCTCACCGAGAAAGAAGAAATCCTCATCGAGCAATCCGACCTGATCCAGCGCCCGCCTGCGAAGCAGCACCGCCGCACCGGAGACCTCGTCAACCTCGCAGATTTGTGAATAATCCCGCTGCTCTGTGCGACTTCTGGTGGCCGACCGCAATCCTCCAGGCAGAGGCAACAGGTCACGCCAAACGGTCACTAAGCGCGGAAAGTCTCGACCTGAAGGCTGGAGACTCCTGTCCGGGTTGAGCAATTGGAAGCCCAGAGCCCCGGCTTCCAGATGTTCTTCCATGAACTCGACAGCGGCACTGATGGCGCCGGGAATTATCTCGGTGTCCGGGTTGAGGAGAAAAACATACTGGCCGAAAGCCAGGCCTATTCCTTGATTGTTGGCCCGGGCGAAGCCGGCGTTTTCCTCGTTGGCCACCAGACGAACCCAGGGAAACTCGCTCCGCATGAGAGATGGCGTACCGTCCACTGAGGCATTATCCACTGCGATCACTTCAGCCACAAAACCGCCTTTCGCCTGCCTGAGATGAGTGCCATCGATGCTCCAGTCTTCGGACGCAAGGAGAGAGTTGAGGCAGATTCGCAGCAATTCCCATGTATTGAAAGTGACGATAACTATGGACAGTTTGACTGAAGTTATCATTCATTCTTCCGTAGGCAGAAAACGAACTGATAGCCATACAGACCTGGAAATATCTTTGCTATAGTTTCATTGACAGCGTTGCGAAGGAACGGTACTTTCCGCCACAGACGATCACCAGGGAACGGAGACCAACGAACAATTTCTTTTTCAACCTTGTAGCCGCAGAAGGCGATCAAGTGCCTTGCAGAGGCGAGGGTGAAAAAACGTAGGTGGGTGCGGTCAAGAAGAAAACCCTCGGTATAATCAAACTTGCCGGAAGCAAGTTGCAAACGAATCGTCCAGTGAGCTACGTTGGGCACTGAGATGAGAACACGACCATCCTGGCTCAGAGCATTACGCATGGCCGCCAGAACGGTCCAGGGGTCGGCAAGGTGCTCGAGAACATCGGCGAAAATGATGTAGTCGAACGGGCCACCTACCAAGGCCTGTTGCCTTACAGAGGCGTCTTCGATGTCCCCGACGATGATTTGGGAGCAGTAACGTCTGGCCATCTCAGCCATCAGCGGCAAGACCTCGATGCCTGAAACCTGACACTTCTTTGCACCCGATAGGAACGCAGCCTTGTTGCCAACACCACAGCCAACATCCAGCACTCTGGCCCCCTCATTGACCATATCGACGATCATCGTAAGCGTGTTGTGTTTGTCCGCCGGATTTATCTTACTACCGTACAGCATGGCGCCCCCGAAAGCCAAGCAAGGCGACTTGCCAGTAGGCTTCCCTAAGCTCTCGCCGGTGGGGTTTCCCCTGTCCCAACGCAAGCAATAGCAGGACCTTCGGCAGACTGAGGGCAAATGCTAGCAGCTTCAGGCCGAGCAAAGAACCGGAAGAATAATGCTTCTGATAAAAGCGATAAAGGCTCCGATACTGCTCGACGATGAGCTTCCCCCGGGTTGGCGCCGAGCTTCCGCCGCCAAAATGCACGATCTCGGCCTCGGGAGTGAAGAAGGTGAGCCAACCATGTTTTTTCATCCGGTAACACAAATCCATGTCCTCAGCATACATGAAGTAGCCTTCGTCCAGTAGCCCCACTTGCTCCATGGCTTTCCCACGAATCAACATGCAGGCGCCGGGAACCCAGTCGATCCAACGGGCCTGGCGATGGTCACTATTATGAGGATACACCCGGCCAACCAGTCTCCCTGATCCCAGAAGCCTGTATAACTCGAGCATCTCAATGAAATGTACGAAGAAGTTGGGGAAAGTCCGGAGCGAGCGCTGCAAAGTGCCGTCGGCGTTGAGAAGACGACAACCCACTGCCCCTGCTTTGGGATTATTCTCCATGGCCCGCACCATCTCTTCGAGGGCGCCGGGCAGCACTAGCGTATCGCTATTGAGGAGAAGAAGGTGCTTCCCTCTGGCCTCATGAATCGCCCGATTATTGGCCCCGGCAAAACCAAGGTTTTCGGGAATCTTGATCAGCCTCACCGTGGGGAAATCGTTTGCAACCATCTCAGGACTGCCGTCCACCGAAGCATTATCCGCGACCAACGTCTCGACCTGAAACCCCGCCGGGTTCTCCGAAAGGGAGCGCAGGCAGTTTCCCAGCTGTTCCCTTGTGTTGTAGCTAACGATGACGACCGACAAGAAAGGCTGCTCGCTCATTCGCTACTCGCCTCGATAATGAACTGGTAACCGAACAACCCACTGAGCCAACCGGGTAGCATCCACTTTTCGGCGAGGCGATGCAAGCCGAGACGGCGATGAAAGGGGAATATGTACATCACGTCCGAACGGATGATCTTGTATCCACTCCCGGTGATCAAGCGCACTATCGAGCGACTCGTGAAGAATTGAAGATGATTGCTGTCCAGAATGCCCTTCTCGCCGTACTCGAAACGGCCAAGCAGCAGACGGGTGCGAACCGTCCAATGAGCCACATTTGGCGCCGATACAATTAGATGGCCGCCCGGGACAAGAACACTCTTCAAGCGGTTCAGTAGAGTCCATGGTTCCCGCAGGTGCTCAAGGACATCAGCTAGAACTATAACATCGAACCGGCCTTCAAGCTGTTCCAGGAGGCCGTCCTTCTCCACATCTCCCGTCAGGACAGTCGCTCCTACTTCTCTGGCGAGCCGCGCTGCCTCCGGATCGACCTCCAGCGCTGTCACTTCGCATCTCTGGCTGACGATCATCTGCCTGGTCATATAGCCCGTGGCGCAGCCGATCTCGAGGACACGCTTGCCGCTGCCCACCAGGCCAAGAACCTTGCCATGAGTGTTATTGGGGTCGGCCAGAGCCGCCGCGTTTAGCTCACCATGATAATAAGGCGCCAACCCTCTTCTCCCTCACAGTTTCGTCAAAATGCATGGGGAATCTCATGGCTGGATCTTCACAAGAAAGTCTTTCGAGAAGTTCGTCGTAGCGATCAGCAATCTTGTCACGAACAAAGCCCCTTGATAACAAGTATTAGAAATATCTGGCCAGAGCA
>JAUSEJ010000437.1 GCA_030650265.1 Dehalococcoidia bacterium
TGAGTCATAGCCGGGACGAAGCAGTCGAGCCTGCCAGGGCGAGACGATCCGCCCTTCTATTCGTTGTCAGAGACGGCCAACCCAAGCCTTTAGGCACGACTCACCAACCCGAATACTTGTCCCCATCTCGCTCCATTGAACTACTGCTACTATCATTGCGAAAGTGGCGGTACAGGTCGCTTGCCAGTTCCTCGATCTCACCCCTTAGCTCGAGTTGGGCCAGCCACCTGGCAGGGATCGCCGACTTGCCATACAGAGCGCCAAGAATGTTCCCCACCATTGATCCAGTGCTGTCGCTGTCGCCACCGTGATTCACCGCCATTATGACGCCGCTTTCCAGATCGCTTGCCGCAATGGCACAATACAAGGCGATCGCCAGCGCCTCGTCCCCAACCCAACCGCCGCCAAGCAGTTCAAGATTTTCCGGCGTGGGCGGCGTGGTTCTTGCCAGTCGAAGAGCGGAATCCACAGCATTGAGACATTCCTCGTGTTTTGGCCAGGTAAGTAGAGTATCCCGCGCGCCGGCCACCGCGGATTCCAGGGAATTACCCTTTGTGATAGATGAGATGACTGAGGCAAAGAAGCCGGCTGATAGGTACCCCGAGGGATGCCCATGCGTGATCGCTGCTAACTCGCACCCCATCTTGAAAGGTTCGGCGGCGACGAGGCCCACGGGAGCGACTCTCATTACGCCACCACACCCTTTGCTGTCATTGATCGGTCGCTCAACTGTTCCCATCTCACCGCTGCGTAAGGCAGATAGGCAGGTATTCCCCGGCGCCCGCCGCGAATGAAGGGCAGGAATCTTCATCAGCCATCCGTCATTTACAGCTTTATCCAGATGACGGGGACGCTCGCCTTGCGTTTCCAGCCAGCGCAAATAGGCATGATGGATAACCGAAGGGGGATGGCAAATACCCTTTTGCTGAAGACGGTTGTCGGCCCGGATCAAGCCTTCGGCGGTGAACATCGTCATTTGCGTGTCGTCGGTGATTGCCCCAATCCTGCCGTAGGCTGGAACAAAATCCCGAATGCCGCCGGCGCCGAATCTGGTCCTAATCTGTCGAAGCGACGAAAATTCGACCGGAGCACCCAGAGCGTCGCCGACCGCGCCAGCAAGAAGGCAGCCAGAGAAGTGTTCAATAGATCCTGGCGATGGTTTGGAACCTGCTTGCTTCCCGGAACTAGCCATTGTGGGCACCTCCGCCTGGAATGAACTTCCGGCTATTAAAGCGTACGGCCGGTGATCTCCTGCATTTGTTGCTGAACTGGTGTTTGGCCTAGCCGTACTTTTCCTGGCACCGGCGTCTGGCATAATCCCAGGCCGAGAACTTGCAGGACTGATCATCTGTTTTGATGAAGGGGTCCTCGCCGAAACCCGTATAGCTACTATAAACATCTTGCCATTCAACGCCTGGTTCATAATGCGCGTCGATGAATTCGTCCACGATGTTCATACAGGCGGCTATGGCAGACTCAGCGTCGTCGAAGCTGCCAAGGAAGTACCTCTCGTCTTCATCGTGGTAGTGAAAGTTGTCATCAACGTAGACCATGTACTTGCTCATCGATATCTTCACCTCGTCTCTATGAATTAGCGCGCCGCATGGTGATGCGTTGGATCAACTCCAAGGGGCCAAGCCTGGCGATGATCTGCGGTGTCCCCTCTCGGAAGGGGCTGGTCGCCACTAGGTGGGATAGGGCGGGACCGTGGTGTTTATCGTGCTAGAGCCAATCCGCGACATCATAAATGTGCGCCTGGCCACCGCGGGTCGGCGCCGTAGACCGGCTCGATCGGCGGCCCGATTTTAGCGCCGGGATCGGCCGGCCGCAGTCCCATCTTTGCCGCCCCCTCTTGTTGCTCTTTGGCGAGAAGAAACTTCTGGAAGACCTTTGCTGCCTGTACCTGTTCCTGGGTAACCCAGGGTGCACCGTCGAGTATGGCATAGGGATGGCCCATATTGAGCAAATTTGCAAGTACTATGTTTCACAATAGAACGCCAATATTTGCAGGGCAGTCCAAGGGGCAGTCGAAAACGACAAATACTTCCAAGAGATCGACAATATGACAGATATTCTGATTCGCGAATGGAACTTAGGGAGTTTCCGATATGTGGCGGTCAATTCGACGAGCAATAAGGTGTACGTTTCGCAAGGTAACGCGCACAGAGTCGTGGTTGTCTCACCGTAGTATCTGTGCGTTGACGCCAGACGCGGGGTTTGCGATAGTGCCGGCGCTGTCTAGGCATTCGATCCACGCCCACGACAGCCACGGGCCGCGCGTTTCTGCCGACTAGTCTGGCATACTTCTGTTTTTAGGATCGTGCTCTCTAGACCAGCGCTTGATCTCATCAAGGCTCGGCGGGGCGACGTAGAACACCTGAATG
>JAUSEJ010000439.1 GCA_030650265.1 Dehalococcoidia bacterium
GTCTCGATGCCGCATTCGGCGCAAACAACCGGGTGCATCTCGCGGGGCGCACCACCTGACCTATCTAATCGCCGTTTCTGGCGACAGGTAGGACAGCGTTGTGGCTCGTTCAGCAGTCCCTTCTCCGCATAAAACCCTTGCTCGCCAGCAGTGAAAACGAAATCCCCACTGCATTCCCGGCATTTTAGGGTCCTATCCTCGAAAGCCAACTTGACCTCCTTGTATTGTATAGTTGGCGCCCGTTTAGAGAAGCTAAACGTGTACCACTGGTTGCCAGTATAATAGAAGGTGCGACAGAATGCAATAGAAAATGCAATAGTATTTCATCTTTCGTCATGAAAGAGAATTATTCCCGTGGAAGCGAAACACAGGACTGGGGGCCTGGATGGGAGACCGTGACACTCAGCCGGGTCCCACGGCCGGGAGCCGAGCCAAGCGTAAGAAGGCCGCCGATTGATCGGGTGCGCTCCTCCATGCCAAGTACACCAAGCTTGCCATTAATAGCTAGATCGTTGGTGGTTGGGGGCAAGGTGAAGCCACATCCGTCGTCTTCCACAACGAGCAGCAAGCCCTGTTCAAGGTACGACAGAGTCACTACAGCGTGCCTTGCGTTGGCGTGGCGTTCCACGTTGCGAAGAGCCTCTTGAGCGATACGGAACAGTCCCAACTCCATATCGTTGCGTTGCCGTCGCTCAGACCCCAGCACCTCAAGAGTCGCCGCACAGTCAGAGCGGTCAGCAAGTTCGCTCGTAAGTCGCCGGAGAGCGGGCACCAACCCCAGGTCATCCAGAACATAGGGCCGTAAGCTGCGCGCGAAATTGCGCAGGTGGCCAACGATGTCTTGAACCATCGCCCGCGCCTCGGACAATCCGTTCAGAACGTCGGGTGGTAGCGCCCTATCGAGGGTTTCAACCATATCTATTTGGCGCGCCAACTGCACCAACTCCTGAACGGTTTCATCGTGGAGCTCCTGAGCCAAGCGCCGTCGCTCCTCTTCTTGGGCACGAAGCATCTCGGTGGCGTAGCTCCGAATTCCCTCCCGCCGCTGCCGTTGCTCCGTCACGTTACGCAGCAGAAGCTGTCTGAGATTCCCGGTGTCTGAGTTGCCAAAGGACGTGACTACCGGCTCCACCCACACATCGCGCCCATCTCCCAACCTGAGGGCCACGTCGGCGTCTCCGGCAGTCGACGTACGCGGCAAACCGAGCAATAGAGCCGCGGTTTCGGCACCGACCAATCGTTCCAGATGCACACCAGCAAGGTTGGCTCGGGGTAGGAAGAAGAGGCCGGCTGCGGCGGCATTTGCTTCCTGAACGACGCCATGGCTGTCAAGGACGAATATCGCCTCCCCTGCCGTTTCAAACAGCCCCCTATAGCGTTCGTCGGAAATCTCAAGGGCCGCCCTCGCCGCCTCGGCTTGACGACGGGCTTTCATCTCCCGGTCCACTCGCATGCCCACGAAGACGGCAACGGCGAGGACAACCCCCATTTGCACGATCACGCCCCATCGTTCCACATCCGTGTGCCAAAGCAGCCAGATCGGGGAAGTTAGAATGATGCACAACACCGCAGTGGCGACCGCCAGGAACACGCCGAAGTTGAGGGCCGCGAATACCACAGGGATGAGGAAGAGCGTCTCCGGAACGAAGAACAGCGCGCCCAAGGCTGGCGCAAAGCCGCCAGGATTGACATCAAGGTAGATGTCCAACGCCGCCGTCAGAATCACCATCGCCTGGACAGCATAGAACTGCCGGCGGCGAATAGGCGGAATGTAGAGGTCGCCAAACCGGGAAGCGGCGCGGCGCGTCCGCAGCCATAACGGCATTACTGCCAGTGCGACACGACTAGCCATCGCCATTATCTGTCTCGAGGTCAAGCCAGTGGCGCCCCAGCCCATATACCACCGCCTCCGTCCTGGAGTCCACTCCTAGTTTGGCGAAAATGCTTGCAATATGCCCTTCGACCGTCCTCACGGCCACTGTGAGAGCCTCGGCAATCTCCCGATTATGCAGCCCCTTGGCCACCAGGCGAAGGACATCCATTTCTCTGGGGGTTAGACTAACCTCAGAAGACTTGGGTGGTTGGGCGGCGCCTCTTCGCCAGAAGCGGGCAATCTTTCTAGCAATGGAGGGGTGGAGCACTGTCTCTCCCCGAGCGACTGAACGAACGGCATCCACCACCTCTGCGGCTCTCACGGTTTTCGGTAGGTAGGCTACAGTACCTGCTTCCATCGCCGCCAGGACGTAATCGTCGTCGTCATACGCTGAGAGAATCATGACCTTCGTGTGAGGCGTGAGCACGCTCAGTCGCTTCGCCACCTCGATGCCGCCCAGTAGAGGGATCCGAATATCCAGCAGAATCACGTCGGGCTTGAGCCTTTCCGCAATCGCCAAAGCTTCCAGACCGTCGCCAGCCTCCCCAATGACTGAAATGTCTGACTCGCAATCCAAGATTCGCCGGGTGCCTTCCCGAACCACGGCGTGATCCTCGACGATAACCACCGAGATAGTGTCAGTCCCATCCGGTCTCTGCTTACACTCGACCATCTTTCATCCTTTCCGCTGGCCATTATACCACCTGGATCAGTAGTTTTCTACGAATATGGTAGGTGTTTCTACCTATCTGGAAACACTGGTTTTCCGCGATGCCTTGCCCCATGGCCTGGCATACAATCTGTATGGAGTCCCTTTTTCTCTTTTTTCGAGATGAGAGAGGAGGTGATCAGGAAGAGGGGGACACTCGAGAGGCGCCGCGATAGACGGAAGTGTACCCATGACCAAGCCTATCGGCGTCCCATTTATTTGTAGGAGGGAGATACTAGACATGCGCAAACTCGCAATTTTCTGTATCGTGGCAGTAGTTGTTGTCCTCGCGTTTGCCGGGGCGTCAGGGCTTAGTCAGGCTGTCGCAGGGCCAGACGACATCGCTGTCTCACTGGTTGGGACTGCTGCGCGCGCCGTCATCCAGTACGACATCACGGTTTCTAACAAGGGGACGACCGGCATCGGGGACGTTTATGTTGCCGGCTTGATTCCTCAAGGAGGCGTCTTCGACGCCGTGGTTACCACGCCCAAAGGGGCCACCTCCCTTGGCATGCAGGGAAATGTGGTAGCCTGGCTGTTGACCAGCATTCCCGCCAATGGGAGTGTTACTATGTCCTATAAGGTCAACGCTCCTGATCCGGCTGGAGCGGCGAATGCCTACGTCGCCTGGAAATCCCCTTCGCCGGGGACCGCCACGAGCGGCTGGGTGAGTCGGGAAGCGGCCGTCGAGGCCGGGTCGCCGAAGCGTGGCTGCACTGCCTGCCACGTGGGCAATTACGACCTCGCGAACGAAGCCCAGGCTCGGGGCGGCCCAAATCATCCAAAGCTGTCCAGCGATGCCAATGTTAACACCTGCCTCGCCTGCCACAGGGCCGCGGCAGATAGGACTGGCCTTGCCCCGATAATGCTTCGCACTATAGTTCACGCCGCCCACATGAACAGCGACGCCTTTATCGAGCATT
>JAUSEJ010000443.1 GCA_030650265.1 Dehalococcoidia bacterium
AACGCAAGTGGGATTCGGCTATCAATCGGATGACGTCAAAAGAATGGGCCGTACCTGAAAGCCGTAACTCGATCTCATTCAGTAGATCTGTTAGTTTGTCTAGCACAAGATAGGCTCTTGTCGCCAGATGGCTGCCAACACGCACCTCCATGTTGCCGGAACGTATCTGACCTAACCAGCGATCATCCACGTGCCCAAAGCCATGGCTCATTTGCTCTTGCACGATGGCGGCCTGCCATGCGCACAAGTGCTGAACAGAGATCGGCTCGCCATCATTGGCAAGGCGAACGGCGTCCCACAAGACCGCCAAATGACTGCGTGTGGCGGTCTCCGATTGGACGAGGGCTTCCCAAGCGATTGGCTGCGATTCAATCCGATTGGATTGATCCGCGGCGGTCAGAATGAACTGCCGCGGGAAATAGTGAGTGGAAAGCAGTTGTTCGACTGACAATAGGTCTGTAGCAGAAGCGGCTTCGTCTGTCGCCAACTGGTTCACCTCGTTGTTCTATGTTGCAGACCCACTATAAGGTGCTACAGAGACGAGCACCGGATTCAATTTCGTTCTGGAGGTATAGGCGTACCTGTCAGGCCCAGGAGTGAAACCGAATTTTGCGCCAGTATTAATTCGATCTCTTGCTCGCTAAATTCTACGCCGTATTCAGCGGCAGCCGAGACACTGAAGGCTTTCACCCATTTCTCCTGGCTAACCAGGAGCTTCAACACTGGCCAGTCGCTGCCGAAAAGCACCCGCCGAGAACCAACGCCATCTACGACTTCTCTCAATCTATGAAAGAACTCCTTGGGATGCCGCTTGAATAATGGCTGCCAGCCAGAGATGTCAACGTAGATATTGGGATTGGAGCCGGCAATAGAAACGGCCTCTGGCCACCATCCGTGTGCAACATGGGCGATGATTATGTTTAGCTCGGGGAAGTCTGTAGCCACTTCATCCAGGTAGACGGGCTGGCAGTATTTGGAGTAAAACGGAGCCGGTTGCGGCCCTGAATGAAACAATACAGGTATTCCGAACTGCGAGGCACTTCTATAAAGGGGATAAGCCTGCCTGTCCTGAGGATAGAACCCCGTCGCAGGGAAGAGCTTCAACCCCTTCACTCCCCATTCCTTTACCGCTGTTTCTAGCAAGTCCACGGCGTTCTTTCTTCTCGGGTCTATTCCGGCAAAAGCTATAAGACGATCAGGATATCTCTTAGCTATATTAGCAAGACGCAGATTTAGCTCCTCTATGGACAATTTGCATGTCCCTGTTTCGGGTATGAGCCAGAAGTCTAACAGAGCGATGACACTCCTATCGATTCCTGCCTCATCCATCTCTTGAATTAGCTTCTCACCCGACGTATCGTATAGCCTGGGCAAGCGTTCTCTAATTCGCTCCTGAGGAACACCGGAATGGGCAGAGGAAACCTTAACCCAGTTGTCCCAGAACGTCCGGGGTGTATCCTCTTCAGACATAAGATGAGTATGAATGTCGATAATCATGACCCCGCCCCTCCTGTCTATCAGAGTCTGCCGAGTAAGCTGCGCGAGACAACTATTCGCTGAATTTGATTTGTACCTTCATAGATCTGCGTGACTTTAGCATCCCTCATGAGCCGCTCCAGGGGCAAATCGCGCATATAACCACTGCCACCTAGTACCTGGACTGCGTCTGTGGTTGTTTTCATAGCGGCGTCAGAGGCAAAGCATTTGGCCATAGCGCCATATAGGCCTACGTTTGGGCCATTACTGTCAGCGTGAGAAGCAGCCATATAAGTCAATTGTCTGGCAGCTTCAGTTTGAATAGCCATGTCGGCCAGCATGAATTGCAGGCCTTGAAATGTCCCAATTGGCACGCCAAACTGCTTTCTATTGCGAGCATACCGGATGGCATGGTCCAGAGCTCCTTGCGCGATGCCAACAGCTTGAGCTGCCACACTAATGCGACCGCGGTCCAGGGTTTGCATAGCAATAGAGAAACCGTCTCCTTCTTTTCCAATAAGGTTGTCTTGGGGCACTCTTAGATTTTCAATAGAGAATTCATAGGTATGCATGGCGCGCATACCCATCTTTGGCATGGCTTCGGCATTCGTTGCCCAACCTGGAATTTCATTGGGCTTCTTTTCTACGATAAAAGCACTGATCCCCCGAGATGGCTTCACCTCGGGATTCGTTCTAACAAACATGATGCAGATGCTGGAAGCGTCAAATTGTGAGATGAACTTTTTACTGCCGCTAATAATATAGGTCTTGTCGTCTTCCCTTATAGCCTTTGTCTGCAGCGAGGCTGCGTCTGACCCTGCACCAGGTTCACTAAGAGCATATGAACCCAAAAGCTCCCCCGTGGCAAATCTGGGTAGATATTTATGCTTTTGCTCCTCGCTACCGCCCAACAATATGGGATATGGGCCAAGAAGGCCAAATGTTAGACTGGCATAACAATTGTTGCATACTTTTGCGATCTCCTCTCCCACCACGCATAGATCTAAGATCTTGCCACCTGAGCCACCATACTGCTCCGGTATGGAAAGAGCATAGAACCCATGTTTTGCCAGTACCTTTACCATGTCCCAGGGGAATTCCCCCTTTTCATCCCTCTCGTTAGCTTGGGGCTCTATCTCCTCACGCGCTACTTTTCTTGCAAGTTGACGCAGGGATTCCTGCTCTTCCGTTAACTCGAATTGCATGCCTTACTCTCCTTTCGCTATATCCTATACTCCCGTTGAGATACTGGAAACGTCTTTGCCGTTTCTGTCCGCCCGACTTGCTTCAATCTGTGTACCCGTCGGGTAACGATGTTGAGCGTCAGGTATTCGCCGCGCCGATACTATCCAACTTCGGTTAGTCAACGAGTCAATCGTCAGAATTGAACCATAATCCTTGAGTCGAAGCCATCATTCGCCGGTTCTTGCCGTCTGAAAATTGCTTTTGGTGGCCACTACAACCGATTCATACACGAATTATGTCTCAGGGAATTCCTGAATACCGGCAAGTCGTTCTCTCTGTCGTAGGCTAGGACCCCGAAGACAGGAAGGTGAATGCCGGTCCCGAGCGGCCAGACGGACCAGACGCTGTCATACTGAACTGCACCGGACGGCCGTTGGGGTCCCAGTTAGTGATGATCAAAGTATAGGTACCAGCCACGGTGGAGACCAACGCCAACTGCTTTTGCCCCCAATTATCCCCTTGATCGGCGGCGGCGATCTTTTCGCCACTTGGCGGCGGGTTGATCGGGCCGTACAGATCAAGCGTCATCGCTTCATCTGTCAGAAAGTCGACAGGAGAGTAGCTCAGACTAAGAACAACTTCTGAACCGTCTCCGGCGTAGAAAACACTATAGGCTACCCATGAGTTCGTCCCCGCGAGTGTGCCACCCCCCCGTGTTGGCAGCCGCGGCCACAGCATTCAGCGTCCCCGCCCGAAAAGCGGGGAGCAAAATGGCAAGAGCTAACAGGAGGCCTACGACAATGCGCCTTGCTCTAGCGATACTGCCCTTCTTCATTCTAAGTCTCCTCACTAAGTACTACTCTCTTTAGCCTTCAGTTAAGTCGCGATTATAGCACCTCTTCATCCCCAAGCCAACTAATTGAATAATCGACCTCAAATCAATAATCGTGCTTGGGACGGCTGCCGCTTGAGCCGCAAAAGTACAGGCGCACCGATATGGAGCGAAGCGGTCAGGGCTGGCGTCAATCCCATGGAAGGAAAAGAACATGGCGGATCAGAAAGGTGTAGGGAGAATCAGACGAACACGCGTCTGGAACGAGAAAAGACCTACTCGCAATGTCTCGCTCGTCGCGAGTTTAGGTCTGCTGGCTGGCGCCCATGCCGGGGCAAAAGAAAAACGCCGGGTGGAGGAGGACACCCGGCGTTAAAATCCTTGACCAGTTGCAGCCACCTAGGTCTCCACTGGCCAAGTCCATTCAGACATTCGCACATATACCAGTCATAGTAGGTGCGATGGCGGCTGACTAACGCTACAGAATTGCGATTGCAGGTAGAGCCAGTTTTCACGAAACAGTCATTGTTTCCTCGCATCCCTGCCATCGCTTTGTTCGGACTCGCCGCCACCACACTGTAGCTTTGTATCCTCTCATCGACCACTATAAACAACCCGCTAATGAACCGCAACAGCGAATCTGTGAACTTCATCACAATATTATCCGCAGATCATCCCTTTGGTAACTGCTCCCAAAAAATTGAGGCCGACTCTAGTTCTTTCGAGCTATGCCCGAACTAGTTCTTTTGCCCTAGTGCGGCACAGAAACATAGTTATAAAGCCCTGTATTCGGTATAGTCGATTCCTACTAGTGAAAATGGCCCGGTTGGACGATGTACAGGCGCTAAAACAGGGCCTAAGATACATATAGAAACAGTGTTTTAGGACTCAAACGGGTGGTACGAAACCCCTTAGAGTTCGGGGGAAGGACTAGGGCGAAATGCCCGAAAGGCGACAAGAAGTTGGGCCAATCTCCTGAGTGGACTAGATGGAAGCCCCAAGGGCTGACTCCAGTCTTAACAGGATTCTCGGGGAAAACAACGGGTCGGTATTGCCTTTAAGCATTTTGCTGATGGCCGCTTGGGAAGGAAGAACTTGATGACGAGCGTGAGACAAGAGGATACCGGAATCACCACTAGACCAATCCCGATAAGGGTGCTTCTGGTCGACGACCACATTTTGGTACGCAAGGGAATCGCACACCTGATGCGCTCACAACCGGATCTAGAGGTAGTGGGGGAATCGAGCAACGGCGTGGACGCTTTGGAAAAGGCCAGGGAGTTCGCACCCGACGTGATCCTCATGGACGTCAAGATGCACGGCGGCGACGGCATGGAGACTACTCGCAAGATAAAAGAGGAACTGCCCGGCGTTCAGATCATCGCTCTAACAGTTTCTGAAGACGAGGAAGACCTTTTTCAAGCCATTAAGAGCGGGGCGCAAGGGTATCTCTTAAAGAACCTCGAGCCGGAGCAACTATTCTCCGCCATTCGCAACTCGGTCAAAGGCGAGGCCGCCCTGTCTCCCGTAATGGCCACCAAGATGCTCCACCAGTTCAGCCGCCATGGCGCCGCGCCGGCGCAGCCCGTTCTCAGCCAACTAACCGGAAGGGAAAAAGAAGTACTACGGTTTGTCGCACTGGGAGCCAGCAACGGCGACATAAGCGCCAGATTGCGCCTCAGCGAAAGTACGGTTACGAACCACATGCACAATATCCTCAAGAAGCTGCATTTACAAAGTAGGGTTCAAGCGGCTCTCTACGCTATTGACCAGGGCATTCTTCGCCGGGGCACGGAAACACACAACTTAGTGGAGGAGGTGAGTCGATGAGAGGTTAGACCGGGAATGAGGTCTGGTGCCTTTTTCTCGGTTTGCGGTTCACCAGAAGTTACCTGGCCCAGGGGGCTAAGAATCACGCCGGTTATTGAAAGGAACTGAATGATGAATGAAATAGCGTTCAATGTCATCATCTTGCCTTTGGTGTTCGGGGTGATCCTGGGCATCGGATTGCCCAGAATCATATCCCAAACCTTCAGGCGCTATTAAGTACTAAACTACTAAACTATTAATTGAGAGGAGATTCAAATGAATCCGTTAGGAATTGCCTTAGCATTCATGGCCTTTGGACTTGTAAGTGGGCTGGGCGTGTTTATCGTCGGTAACACGGTACCCTCCCTGATGAGGTCGACGGGCATCAGCAGCATGGGAGCCGGGACGGCCAGGTTCACGTACGCAAGCCTTCTGCTTCTCGGGTTGGCCATGATCCTCGCCGGGGCCTTCGCCACTTACAAAGTCATTTACGGCTAGATCTGAGACGGGATTGGAGAGGATGTGGAGATGAGCAAAGGAACGGTAGGGTTTATTGGAGCAGTAGTCCTGTTTGTGGCCATAGCCGTGACGTGGGCAAGGGTGGGAGGCTTTGCCCACGCCTACCAGGAAACCGACACGAAAGTATGGGCCGATCTGACACCTCAGTTCGCCTCAACCTCCCTGTGTCAGGGTTGCCACCCGGATCTGGCCAAAATATGGGAGGCCGGAAAGCACTCGATGGTAAATTGCCAGGTTTGCCATGGCCCCGCTCAGAAGCATACCCAGGGCGAGGGAAAGCCAACAAAGGACACTTCCCAGGCGCTATGCGCCTATTGTCACAGCACGGTTACCGGCAGACCTGACACATTCCCGACGGTGGTCGTGAGTGTACACGCCGGAGAGAAACTCTGTGTGACCTGTCACAACCCGCATGCGCCGGTAGGACGGTCAAGAGGAAAGTGAAATGATAAAGGAACTTACGCGGCGAAACTTCTTGAAATATGGTTTGGGGAGCCTGGCCATCGCTTCCTTTGCCCCTCCAGCCCTGACAGCGCTGGCCAAAGAGACCGTGCCACAAGGCATCCAGACCCTGAGCAAGGCAGCGACGAGCTCGACCGCCTCGGATTGGGCATTTGTGGTTGACATCACCAAGTGTATTGGCTGTGGAAGATGCGTCATGGCCTGCAAGCTGGAAAATCACGTGCCAATTGACCCGGACCTCAACAGAACTTGGATAGAAAGATACGCGGTCGACGCTGACGGCGAGATATACAGCGATTCTCCTCATGCGGGAGTGAATGGATTCCCCGCAAAGCTGGAGACGAAAGAAGACCTTCAGGCGACAAAGAGTTTCTTCGTACCGAAGCTTTGCAACCAATGCGAACATGCGCCATGCATCTCTGTCTGTCCCGTCAACGCCTCTCACAAGACGAGCGAGGGCGTCGTGCTTATCGACCAAAGCCGCTGCATAGGTTGCCGGTACTGTATTGTGGCCTGCCCATACGGGGCCCGCTACCTGTTGCCCGATCACGCGGTTACACCGACCGGCAATTCCCGCGTGGCAGACAAGTGTACTTGGTGTTACCATCGCACCACCAAGGGTCTCAAGCCTGCCTGCGTCGAGGCGTGTCCAAGGGGAGCCCGGCTCTTCGGCAATCGACGAGATGAGAACGACCCCGTGGCCAAGATTCTCAAGGAAAAAGAAGTTCACGTCCTGAAGCCCGCCTTGGGCACGAAACCACACGTATTCTACATCGGCCTGCAAGATTGGCTATAGTAAATCAGGAGGTCCTGTCATGAAACAAATCGCTACAAGAAGTCCTTTTCCGGCAGCCTTGCCAGCGCTTCTCAACGTGAGAAGCGCCTGGTTTCCCAAGTCGGCGCTGGCTCGGGCCATCCTCGTCATCCTTGTTCTCGGCGTGGCGACGGGATTCTACGCCATCGCTGCCATCTTCATCCACGGGCCGGCCCTTCTCGACGCGACAGACTACATACCCTGGGGTATCCTAATCTCGACCTACATCTTCTTCGTTCTCAGCAGCACAGGGCTGTGCTTTGTGTCTTCGCTGGGACACGTCTTTGGCATTAAGAAGTTTGAAGCGATAAGCAAAAGGGCCGTCTTTCTGGCCATCGCCACCATGTTGTCCGGCTTCGTCGCGCTCATCCCCGATTTGGGTCGCCCGGAGAGAATGCTCTTCTATTTGCTTACGCCTAACTTCACTTCACTCCTCTGGTGGATGGGATTCCTCTACTCGATCTATCTTGTGTTCATGGTTGCCGAGTTCCTTGCCATGCATGTAGGGAGAATGGACTGGGCGAAGGCCATGGGTATAGGCGGACTGGTTTCGGCCGTCGCTGCACATAGCACTCTCGGCGGAGTGTTCGGTGTGATCATGGCAAGGCCGTTCTACTTCGGCCCCCTGATGCCCCTCTACTTCCTTCTTACCGCGTTCCTCTCCGGACTGGCAGTGATGTCGCTAGTCGGCGCTGTTACACCTTGGATGACAGGGAAAAAGATGGACGTGGAGGCCAAGGCTGTAACGCGGGAACTCGGCAAGCTGCTCATCCTTATGCTGGCCATCGCCCTCGTCATCACCGTCTGGAAGATGCTGGTCGGACTCTATTCCCCCGCCGAGTCGTATCGGGACACCTTTAGCGAAGTGGCCAACAGCGGGCTTTGGCAGGCGGAAGTAACGTTGGGCCTGTTGATCCCGTTCATCGCGGTAATCGTGGCCGCCTATTACAAGAAGAGCATCGGGCTTATCTCGGCGGCGGCTGTCTTCATACTGGTAGGGCTATATATTGGCAGACTCGATATGGTCCTTGCCGGACAGATCATGCCCCTCAAGGTGCTAAGAGATATCAAGTTCACCATGTACGCACCTTCGGCCGCTGAGGCTTTGAGTGTAGTCGGAGCCCTACTCTTCTGCACCCTAATCTATGCCACTGGCGAGAAATTCTTAGAACTCGCCAAATCGCACCTAGCGGTGGCGCATACCGAAGAGGACAGCACAACTGCTCCGCATTAGTCTACGACCCCGCAACCAGACCAGACCGACTCATCCTTCCCGGAAGGCTGAGTCGGTCTGAGCAGCCAGAGGTGTCATGCCCGGGTGCGCCAGGTATTACGGCGCCGAACTCATCGCCTGCTTGACGGCAGGCCGTTTCCCCCCGGATCAAGTAGCCTACTGACCATGTTCTGGTTGCCATGGCCCTGATTTAGCCCTTCCGAGCTATCCCCAACACCAATCCGAACTACAACCCCCAGCATCATAGCCCTTTAGAACTGTCTCAATATGACTCTCCTAGAACGTCATAAACCATACTGTTGAAGCATGGACACTCCCTCGCGTCGGTCCTAGAATATAATCAGATGGAAAACAAAGAACCATCGTCGAATTAGCCCGGGTGTAGGGACAGAGTACTTAGTCAGGCTATGAAAGCCGTTTCGAGATTGCCTATGCCAAGGGAGAAGGAGGGATAAAACAATGACGGTTTGGACAATCGGGCTAGCATTCCTGGTGTTCTGGTCTATCGCGGCGGTGGGGCTCTACATAGTCCATTCGAGCGTGAATCGACTACGGCAGTCCCATCCTTTGAGCCGGTTGAAGCTAAGCGAAGTGCGGTCCATCAATGCCGGTGAATCGGTGCTGGTCATAGCAGACACCCTGCTTTTGCTTCTCGGCCTGGTCCTGGTGTTTGAAGGTTTCTGGCTAAGCTACACCGTGGTATTTCGGTAGGCTTGGCAATCTGTTGAGGGAGGTAAATCCCATGGCAAACATAGAATCTTTGATGGCCCTTTTAGCTACTATAGGAGTCCTCGGGGTAGGCGGCCAAATCCTCATTCGCAGCGCCGCCGGTATCCTGGGGGATGGCGCCCCCGGTCAGGCACTCCGATCCCAAGTGAAGCAGGGCACCCGTGGCCTTGGTGGCCACATCATTTCGCTGATCGTCGGGCTCGTCGTCCTGCAAGAGGGTGTCTGGATGGCCTATTTGCTCTTGGTCTGAACCAGGCAACGATTTAGAGGCCATGTCGAGGATGACATGGACCCTGAGAAACGCTTTCAGGACTAGAGAGCGAGAAACAGGATGAATGCAATGAAGCAAGAATCAGCAAGTCGTCTCAACGTAGTAATAGTGGCCCTCATCGGCGCCATCGCTCTTACATTTATGCTCGCCCGTTCAATCGGCGCCGCGGCGCCTGACACGGCCGGTGTCGCAGCCGCACCTGACCCGGCCGGTGATGCAATCTGCCTCGGTTGCCATGAAAACACATCAATGACCGTCACAACCACCAGGGGAGAGAAGATCTCCCTCTCCGTCGACAAAGCGGCACTTGATGCGTCGGTCCACGGCAAACAAATAAGCTGTACGGGCTGTCACAGTGATATCAAAGGCTTCCCCCATCCAGCCCGGACAATTGCCGACCGACGGAGCTTCGCCATCGAAAGCTACACCTTGTGCCAGCAATGCCACTCGATTGTGTATCAGAAGGCCCTGGATAGCGTCCACAGCGACATACTCAAGTCCTCAAATCAGAATGCGCCTATGTGTACGGACTGC
>JAUSEJ010000450.1 GCA_030650265.1 Dehalococcoidia bacterium
TCATCACCACTTCTCCTTTCAGTTTTCTTGGGTCTGTACGAAGCCTGCCCGGTTTTCGCTCTGTTGGGTATTTGTCCAACAGCGGCGCAAATCTCTTGAAGGGCCATCGGTCCTCCAAGCGTTCCCTGTGAAAGCTCAGCAACACACTTTGGATCCGAGTCGCCATCCAGTTTCCAAAATTCCCCAGCTCGCTCTCTTTGTCATAGAAGTTCCGAGCATTCAACTCAGAGCTGAAGGGAATAACCTTTACAGTGATGCCGACTCACGTACAATGTCAGCTATGGATAAGGCAGCCTCGGGACGTACAGCATAAAGGCTATTTCGTTGCCAACCAACCCGGTACCACTCCACTAAACCGTGATTCAAGGTGAAATACAAATAAAGGAACTGCATACAGCTTACTTCTTGACCTAAGTTGGGAGTATACCCTGACTGAAGTTCTACAGTAGTCGCCAGAAACAGGCAGTTTTTGAGTGTGGATCGGTGAGGCGTCTATGCAGAATATCCCCCAGCGCTTCGGTCTGAAGGCGTTCACGGCCTCTGGGCAGTTAATGGTGACGAAGCGATCCGCTCCCTCTTTTCGTAAACTACTACGCCCACTGAAAACCTCCCTACTGATGCGTTTAAGCTTTGACGGCGTATTCTCCTTCCATTCTGTAGATATCCAGGAGTCCGAGGAGATCGCTGACCGCAGGGAAGTCTAGGCCGCGAGGACTCGGCTCGTAGTCGCCTATGCCCGTTTGCTTCAGCTCCAATAGGCGCTCACGCAGGGCGAGATAAGCCATGCGAAGCCCACTAGCGTGGATGTGAACCTTGAAACCCAGCCGCTGCGCCTCTTGAGTTGGCACTAGCTCGCCGTTGTAAAGGCAGGGGATGCCCTGCCGGACAAGGGTCTCCGCGTAAGTGTTCAGGTCATCCTTTGTTCTAATTCCGTCGATGAAGATCATGTCTGCCCCGGCGCCGCGATAGGCCTTTGCCCGCCTTACTGCATCTTCCCAGCCGTTCACCGCCAGAGCGTCCGTCCTCGCAATGATGACGAAGTCCGGGTTGAGGCGGGCGTTAAGGGCAGCCTTGATCTTCTGGACATGCTCGTCGAGCGGAATGACCTGCTTCCCCTCCAAAAACCCGCACTTCTTCGGGAAGACCTGGTCTTCCATGTGGAGGGCTGCGGCGCCAGCGCGCTCATACTCTCGCACAGTACGTCGAACGTTTATCGGGCTGCCATAGGCCGTATCGGCGTCGACGATCAGGGGTACGTTAGTAGCAGCCGAGATGTAGCGGATATTGTTGACCATTTCCGTCATGTTGACCAGACCCACGTCGGGCATCCCCAGGTTGGCGGCGGTACCATAGCCTGTCACGTACAACGCGTCGAACCCGACGTGTTCCGCGACCATTGCAGTCAGGGCGTCGAAGACGAAGGGTGCTACTACCATACCCTCAGAACTCAGCAGATTCCTCAGTTTCGTGGCCATTCCTGCCATTGCTCTCTCCTCAAATTGAGTGATACTCGCTACTTGGCGGCCGGGCCAACGCCGTAGCGGCGTTCCATCTCGTAGACCTGCGGTAAGCCCAGCAGGTCGTTCAGTGTCTCGCCGTCAGGAGCTCGGGCAGGGCGTGGGGATAGTCCCGCTATGGAGCCCTTATTCTTTAGCTCGGTGAGAACTGTAGCGAACGAGTTGTAAACCGTGGTCATGGTGATGCCAGGGAGAATCTGGACCCTGAATCCCATTTCCTTGGCTTCTTTAGCCGGTACCAGCCTTCCGTTATAGAGGCAAGGCAGCCCGGTGCTGGCGAGCCGCCTCGCGTAGTTGTCGAGGTCGTCCCTGGTTTTGATGCCGTCCACGAAGACCAAATCGGCGCCCGCCTCGTAATAGGCGTTGGCTCTCCTCACGGTATCCTCCCAGCCGTTTACTGCCAGCGCGTCGGTTCTGGCGATTACCGCGAAGTTGGGGTCGGTGCGTGCGTCTAGAGCAGCGCGAAGCTTCTGGATGAACTCGGTCTGGGGAATGACGTCCTTTCCGGCGAAGTAGCCGCACTTCTTGGGGAAGACCTGATCCTCTATCTGAGCTCCTGCTGCCCCAGCCCGCTCGTACTCGCCGATAGTTCTTATGGCGTTAAGGGGATTTCCGTAGGCAGTATCGGCATCGGCGATAAGGGGAATAGAGGTGGCTGTGCAGATGTAGCGAACGTTCTCGACCATTTCGCTCAGGGTTACCAAGCCAACATCCGGCATGCCAAGCCGAGCGGCAGTGCCGAAGCCTGTCATATACATGGCGTCAAATCCGGTGCGTTCCACGATTAGGGCCGACAATGCGTTATAAACCCCTGGCGCGAGCACCATCGAGCCCGATAGCAGTTGGCGAAGTCGATCAGTCTTGGTCATTTCATCCTTTCAAGCTCTTGCTTAATGAGTTGGGTGAGTCCTCCGACCCTAAGAATCTCCATGGGTGGGCTATCAGGAGGAAAGGCGATGCCCTGAAGTGACGTGCCTTTGGTCAGGTTTTCCACAACCCCGGTGGTGAAGTTGACTCTGGCGATATCCCCTTCCGTGAAAGTTTTGCTCACTCCCTGACAAGTGAGGACCGGCAATGCCCCATTGATGGCGTTGCGGAAGAAAATGCGGCTGAGAGACTCGGCCACGACGCCACGAATGCCGTTTCGGAGCAGATTGAGGTGAGCGGCTCGGCTGGAGCCGCAGCCATAGTTCCTGCCCCCGATTATGAGGTCGTCCTCTCGTACCTGGTCGACCCAGCCGGGACGGTTGGCGCGAAAGCATTCGCGGTGGCCGTTACCGCCTAGCCGCATGACCTCTCCCGGCATCATGAGGTCGGTGCTTATGTCGTCGCCCAGAACCCATACCCTGCCCTCTCGGATTAGCTCTTCGTCGGCCATTTCATCTCATCCTTCTCGAAATCGTAGAATTCACGTGGGTCCACGATCTCGCCCGCTACGGCGGCTGCCGCTACTGAAGCGGGACCTGCCAGATAGACAAACGATTCGGGGCTTCCCATTCGGCCCTGGAAGTTGCGGTTGGTGGACGATATGCAAACCTCACCTTTGCCGATGATACCCAGATGACCTCCGTAGCAGGGCCCGCAGGTGGGGTGAGCCACCATGACTTCCGCATCAGTAAGGGTCTTGAACACGCCCAGCTCGTCGGCCGCCTTCCACTGCTCCATGGAAGCCGGACTGGCGATCATACGCACATTGGGATGAACCTTCCGGCCCTTCAGTATCTTGGCTGCCATCACCATGTCTTCGAGTCTCCCGTTCGTGCAGGAGCCGAGAAAAGCCTGTTGGACTTTCATATGCTGTTTGGCAACTTCCGAGACCGGATGGACATTGCCGGGGTCATGGGGACAGGCGATTTGAGGCTCCATGCCAGTGAGGTTGATTTCCATCACCTGTGAGTAGACCGCATCAGGGTCGGGCGCAACGGGCCTTGGCTCCCGCTCTAGCCTACCCTCGAGAAAACCCATCGTCGTCTCGTCGCAGGGGAAGATGGCGAACTTGGCGCCGAGCTCCACCCCCATGTTGGCGATGGTCATTCTGCTGCCCATGCTGAGCTGTTTGACGCCCGGCCCTGAGAATTCCAGAGACTTGTAGAGCCCGACCTCGGTGCCATAGTCGCCCGCAATCTTCAGCACCACATCCTTGCCTACGCACCAAGGCGGAATGGTACCGGTGAGCTCGACCTTGATGCTCTCCGGCACCATCAACCATATTCTCCCGGTAATCATGATGTAGATGGCCTCGCCAGTGGTGCAGGTCACGGCTGCATTGAAGGCGCCGCCCGTCGTCGAGTGGGAGTCGGCCATGGCGATTAGGTCGCCGGGGACTACGTAACCATGCTCAGGTAAGACCTGATGCTGGATGCCATGGCGGCCGTATTCGTAGAAGTGGGTGATGCCATACTTTCCGACGAGCCTACGGACGGCAACCATGTCGTCGGCCGTGGAGATATTTGTGGGCGGGGCAAGGTGGTCGTCGACGACGTAGATGCGCTGAGGGTCCCAAACCCGCTCGACCCCTAGTTTCTCGAGGCCGCGAAGCCCTGCCGCCGAGGTCACGTCGATGTTGCACCACACGAACTCCCCCGGCTTGACGGAGCCCCGTCCCGAATGGGAGGCCAGTATCTTTTCGGCCATGGTCATGCCCATGTAATCTCGCTTCTCCTTCTAGTGTACTGTCCCACTAAAGGCTTTCTTATGACTACTCACCTCCATTTTCTCTTCCGGTCAGGTTCTGGTCCCGTTGACCGTTTGCCGGTCATTTCTTCGATGCAAGGAACTTTGCCAGCCAGTTCTGCTCAGGGGGAACGACAGTAGACATCCACGTCCCCAGGTCGCCGGCTATCTCTACTATCCCCATCTCACCAACGTAATTTACTGCACACAACCCGCAGTACATGAATCTGTTCAATTTCTCGTAGAGGCCATATTCCTTCACGCCAGCATGATGGGCTACCATCAGGTCCAGGTAGTATTCCGTCGGAGGAAACTTGTCGCGATTGGCTGGGTCGCG
>JAUSEJ010000452.1 GCA_030650265.1 Dehalococcoidia bacterium
GATCGCCGCCCTGCTCGCCTGTTGCCATGACCTCCGCCACGGGTGAGACGCATTGCCATGTCGGGCTCGTAGTAGGCAGGGCCTATGCGTTCTGAATACCGATGCCAGCGACGAGGGCAACAGAGCATTCTGGATGACAGCTATTGAAGCGCAGCCGCTGGGCGATTTTTTGACATCCGTTTTGGTGCAACAAGCTGAGAATCAAATCCCTCAGCATCGCCATCACCGATGGACCGTTGCCAACATGGATCAGGCTGCGGTCTTCCCCTAAAGTAACGTCTTTGACATAGTGTAGGCTATTCTCAATCTGCCAATGTCCTCGTTTGAGGGCCAGCAATCGGGCAGCATCGGCCACTGCTGGCGGGAGGCTGGTGATACCATATTGTACCTCTTGCTTGATTTCTCCTCTCTGTTGCCAAGACCTTTCTAAGCGGAATACCTGGGTGAGGGCAGGCCAGTCACTGTAGCCCACAAGGTCGGTCGAGGCGATAAGCTGGCGAGTATCGTAGTGGCGTCCATGTCCGTGGTCGATGGTCGTGACTTCCCGCCGGTCGGCGAGGGGCAATGCCTCAGAAGCCGATTCGAAGAGCAGACGAATGTCTTCGTGGAGTGTGCGCTGATTGTCTTTGACCATCAGCAAATAGTCACCGCCAGCGTCGACCACCTGCTGGCAGAGATTACGCTGACAGAAGAGGGCGTCTCCCGTGAAAACCCGGCCTTTCCAGTCGATGCGCTTTATGAGGGCAGGGGCAACTGTAAGCTCCGCCTCAGTTTTGTCAGCCTTGCCTTCACTGTCGATAGGCTCTTGGGCGAGGACGATCCCGTGATCGTGCAGGAAAGCGCTCAAAGCATGGACGGGAGAGCCGGAATGTTCAAATGACAAGCGGCCACGCTGGGCTTTGCCATCAATGGCTACGCCTTCACTGCCCCGCGGTCGAGTCGAGAAAGAACTGGGGGTGAAGTAACTATTCAAGGCCGCGGAGAGATGATCAGGATTGAGCTTACCAAACAGACGTTGGAGGGTCGATTGGTGTGGAGTAACGCCATCTGGGAAGCCCAGAATCAGCAAGAGATTGGAGTGCTGGGAGGCGCCCCATTCGGCGATGGCCAGAACCGTAAGGTGGTTGGATAGGATGGCTGCCGTTGCCAAGGCGAGGATTGCTGACAGGGCGAAACGGACACCTTGGCGACGACGGGGATCGGCGACGGAGGTGAAGGCGACGAACAAAGCACTCGGCGAAACGGTGATTGGGCCGACAGACGCAATTGAGTCTTCAGACAAATTTGCCGGAGTAGAGGTCGAAGTACTATACTGCATTGGGCTCTCCTTGATAGGTTGGTTCGTTTGCTACCATCCTATCAAGAAAGAGCCATTTGTCTAGTCCCCTATGAGAACGCATAAGCCCTGACAGTCGGAGTGCGTGCCCTAGATTGTGGCTCCAAAATGGAGTATAATTGGCCACATTCTGGAACTCCTGCTTAAGCGGCGCTACCTTACTAGTCTTGGCCTAGAAGGTGCTCATGTATGGACAAGCTCTCCAGAGACCTCAGCACCAAATCGGCGCTTCGCAGACCCTTGGGCCCGGGAGGGGCATCTCCGTTTGTGGGTCGCGACGGGGAGCTGAGCCGACTCCGAGAGGCGCTAAGCTTTATCGCCGAGGGCCAGGGAGTTACGATCTTCCTGACCGGCCAGCCCGGCGTCGGCAAGACCCGTCTGGCTAAAGAAGCTCTCGCTCTGGCGAAGGGACGTGGCTTCATAGTGCTAGAAGGGCGTGCCTTTCCTCTTCAAGGAGGGTTGGCCTACACACCGCTCGTCGACGCCCTTCGCCCTCTGTTGCGTAGCTATGACTCAGCGCGCCTGGCAACTCTGGTAAGCGGCCTGCCGGACCTCGGACGTCTTTTTGGCAGTCTTAACCTTCCGATCCCTCAGCCTTTGGGCGATCCTGCCCTCGAGAA
>JAUSEJ010000457.1 GCA_030650265.1 Dehalococcoidia bacterium
CCCGTACAGGTCTTTATCGTAGCGAAACGAATACCCCAGAAAGTCTAAGCTCGCTTTCTCTTCCCCTAACTTGACTACCTTCGTCTTGTCCCGGTTGATTCGCAGTCCCAGCCACGCTTGCAGCTTCTCTTCCACATAGGCTCTTAGTCGCGGCGTTTGGTTCTTCGCCATCACCACAAAGTCATCGGCATACCGCACCAACCGCGCCTTTGCCCATACCGCTGGCCCGCCCTTCCCGTGAAACACCTTGTCAAACCAGTGCAGGTACACGTTCGCCAACAGCGGCGAGATTACCCCTCCCTGCGGCGTTCCCTGCCCATAGCGTTTCCCTCTCAGCTTTCCCTTCTCGTCTGGCTCGATTACCGGCGCTTCCAGCCACTGCCGGATTAACCCTAGCACGCTCCGGTCGGCTATTCGCATTTCCAAACAGGCCATCAGCTTCTCATGTGGTATCGAATCAAAGTAGCCCTCTAGGTCTGCGTCGTACACTTCCCTCAGCCCTTCCTGCAGGTTCAGCCGTATCGCTTCTAATGCCTGATGCGCCGATTTCCCCGGTCGGAATCCATAGGAACACTCCAGAAAATCCGCCTCGAAGATCGGTTCCAGTATTAGTAGCGCCGCCATCTGCACCACCCGGTCCCTTACCGTCGGTATCCCCAGTGGTCGCAGCTTACCATTGGCCTTGGGAATGTACACCCTGCGTACGGCTTGTGGCTCGTAGGTCTTGGCCCGCAGAGATTCCTCTATCTCGTCTAGAAACCCCTTCACGCCCTCGCTAGACTTCTCAATCATCGAGATTGAGATTCCATCTACTCCGGGTGCCCCCTTGTTCGCTCGAACCTGACACCAACCCGCCTCAAGCACGTCCTGCCGATAGATTCGGTCATACAAGGCGTAAAACCGAAACTTCGGCTCTTGCTTGGCCTTTTGGCCCAGCCTCTGTCTCAGAAGAGAGAGTCTCTCCGGTAGATGTCGTCGCCGTCCTATCTCGACCAGCTCTTCGGCCTCTTCCGGTTGCTCCGTAGTAGGATATTCTCTATCCAAGCGGTTCTCCCTTCCTCTTACTCAGCATGTCTCCAGTAAGGCCCCTTCGCTCCACGGGCATTACCCCGCTTCTTCGCTACTATGAGCCTCTCCGACTCCCGACCAGAGCTGCTTCCACGGTTATGTATTCCCGCTCGGCGTCGGGCTTGCCGCCCGCTCTGTCGGGCCTCCCAGGTTCCTCAACTAACCTGTCAGCATGCGCCGTCCCCAACCACCCCGGAGAGCCCGACGATTGCTCCCGCCCGTTGCTTCATCGTCGATTCTAGGCTTCACCATATCCGGAAGTCTGGCCGCTCTCTCTTTGCGTAACGAGGCCGAATCAGGTTCGCTTGCGCTACGGCTCACGCTTTCGCTTCACGAGGCTTCGCCAGTTGGATTACTCCAACTCACGCTCGTTCCGCTACTTGTCAAACGGGCAACTACAAGGTAAACTCCTTTCAGTTTACAAGGTTAGTCAGGCTTGGCCTGGCGCACCAGATCACGCTGATTCGCCGCCGGTCGGCTCGCCGCGTCTCCTCTTCGCAGAGGCGCAGTATCCTGCCCTCATCACTGACCTGCGCGTCGGTTATGACCAGGACGTGACGGGAGTGGAGCCCCGACGACTGGCGTAGGCCCAGCGCCTGCTCGAGAG
>JAUSEJ010000460.1 GCA_030650265.1 Dehalococcoidia bacterium
AACGCAACCTACCTTGATTTTTTTGTGTACGACTTTCGGGGGGTTATCGTATTGAAAACGTGTCCTGTATGCGGCAATCCAGTTGAGCGGAAGGGGAGTCGCGGCATTACCCCCACCTTCTGTTCGGCGAAATGCAAACGGTCGGGCTATGATGCGCGGGTCCGAATGGAGGCACGACAGGAGAGGGCGGCGATATTGGCGGCTCGTCCAGTCCGGCATTATCTGAGTTTGGGCGGTGGCGTCAATTCAGTGGCGCTCATGCTGTGGATGCAGGACCAGGGCATTGAGTTCGAGGCCGTCTATGCCGATGTGGGGACCGACTGGCCAGCAACGCGAGAATATGTCGATATGCTCCGGACGAAGGGTTACCCGGTGACGATATTGGACACCAGACGGAACGGGCTGACATTGCACGAGTGGTGCTTGAAGTACAACATCATGCCGAGCCGCATGATGCGGTGGTGTACCACGGAATGGAAGGTCAAGCCGCTGGCGAGGTACTTCGTCAAACCGGCGATCATCTACATCGGCATAGACGCCGGGGAAGTGTGGCGAGCCAAACCGATAGGGGCGACCGACCTCGAATACCGTTACCCGCTCATAGATGCGGACATCGACCGGGACGGGTGCAAGGCGCTGATAGAGGCGCACGGACTGCCGCTGCCCGAGAAGTCGAATTGCTATGTTTGCCCGTTTCAGGCAAGGCGGCAGTTTGTGAGGCTGAGGGCCGAGCATCCTGAATTGTACTGCACGGCGAAGAGGATGGAGGACCAGACCAATGCGAGATTGAAGACGCTTGGTCATGGGCCGATGTACCTGGCGGCGGGGAAGCCGCTTGACGTGGCGGTGGGGGCGAACCAGATGGACCTATTCGGCGAGTCGCAGGTACAGCCGTGCCTGTGCGGGTTATAGGGGGGTATTCGAATTGGCAGCGTGGAATAACCGCATAATCGGCTATGATACCGTGCAAGCGGACCAACTACTGGCTAATCCATAGGGTGTATACATCCCATAGTAGGATATGGTATAATAGGGAAAACTACTAGGGGGTATGAAATGGAATGGCGATCTGTGGTTGGGTATGAGGGCCTATACGAAGTGAGTGACGAGGGGCAGATTCAGCGGATTGGCCGGGGGCGTGGTGTCAAGCGAGGCGGGCGAGTGAGAAAACAGAGCGATCACAAACAGGGCTATAAGGCGATTACCCTTTATTCTGACAATCAGGCTAGAGGGTTCTTGGTCCACAGGATAATAGCAGCGGCGTTTCTCGGTCCGTGTCCTGACGGGCGTGAGGTAAACCATAAGGACGGGAATAAGAAGCATAATGCGGCGGTCAATCTGGAATATCTCACCAGAATCGACAATATGGCCCATGCAGTAACTGGTGGCGCATTGAACAACTTTGGAGAGAATAACCCCATGGCCAAACTAACGGGGGAGCAAGTGGCGGAAATCAGGCGAGACTATTCGTTTGGAGGGTACAGGGTTGGGGGGCTAGGATACAAAGCCCTCGGCAAGAAATATGGTGTCTGCTGGGGAGCCATTCGGAATATCATCAAGGGGCGGGTATGGCAGACAGTCTGAACGGACAATGGCGGAATCGTATAGTTGCATTCGAGAACGTGGACCCCGAGAGCGTGCTTGCCAATGAACGGAATTGGAGGATTCACGTCAAGGCCCAGCAAGACGCACTCTCCGGAATCTTGGGCGACGTTGGCCTCGTGCAGTCAATCATAATCAACAAGCGCACAAGCGAACTGTGGGGAGTCAACGACCGGGGAGTTGAGACGCTTGTTGATGGGCACCTTCGGGTACAGTTGGCATTGTCGAAAGGCCAGAAGGCGATTCCGGCGGTCTTCGTGGACCTGACGCCTTCGGAAGAAGCTGAGATTCTCGCAACGATAGATCCCGTGGCCGCTATGGCGGTGGCAGACAAAGAGCAGCTAGACGCTTTGCTGCGGGAGGTGGCAACGGGGGATAGCGCAGTACAGGCGATGTTAGCGGAGTTGGCGGCGAGTCAAATAGGGGCATTTGGAGATACGTCAACGGACCGTGACGGTCAAGGGGTATCATCGACATGGGATCAGGTTGGGACATCGGATAATCAGAAAGTAATTATCGGAGACATTGAAACACGCCTACCGGCTGATGTCGTGGCAA
>JAUSEJ010000466.1 GCA_030650265.1 Dehalococcoidia bacterium
TCCTCACACGTCGAAAATGACAGTGGCGCGGTAGCCGTCGCGTCGCTCCAGGCTCAGCAGGTGGCGCGTCACTGCCTTGATACCCGTGCCGATATGGTGGCGCTCCTGGTTGATCCGCTCACCCCAGGCCCTGGCCCGCAACTGCCCCTCCGCCGCAGTACTCACTTCGAAGCGACTGAAGAGCAGGTACTCCGTCTCGAAGATAAACAGGAGCTCGCTGAGCCATTCAACCAGCAGAAGCTCCAGGTCCGAAGCCCTGACATCTATGTCCCGGGATATCTCCGGCCTAATGTCGTCGAGATCCACCATGATGCTGAACATGCCACGAGCGGCGGCAGCAAACGTCTCCTCAAGGGTAGACCCATGGGCAACGATGCCGATGTCGGCCGTGTGCTCGATGACCTCGAAGTCAGCTCCCATACTTAGATTATACGCCTCGCCTCTCCGGTAAAGAGAGCAGCCGGGATGGGGTAGGAAGACGTCCTCAAAAGGGTGATCGTGCGCTCCATCGATAATTAACGCCTCAGATGGTTCATTTCAATCGTATTCGCAGTGTGGAGCAAAGATAAGGCGGTTCTCAAAAAGGATTTAAGCACGGTGCAGCGCTTAAGCGCCAAGATGATCGACGGGGTTGGGGGGAACAAAAGCGGGGAAGAAGCTAACCCTTTGGGATAGGACGACGTCGACATTGTTATTTAGGGCTTTGACGTGCCATCAGACAGGTATTACAATATCATCTAAAGGATGCCGACTTATTATGATACGGATTCAGGAGATACATGTCAGTGGTTTTGTTGAGATGCATCGTCTTCCTCTACCCGCAAGGGCAAGGCGTCTTTCGCCTCGCTTCAGCCAGGGAGATGGAAGATCGGGAGAGACGCCGCTACCAACGGGACAAAGGACGGTGATGATTATGACCAAGGAACGAAAGACAACACAACTGCCTGAATTCAAGAGCGAGGAAGAGGCCTCGGCTTTCTGGGACACCCACAGCCCGGAGGATTTCCCCGGAGAGTTTGAACCAGTTGAAGTTAAGTTCTCTCATCCCCTTATCAAGCGAGGCCTGACGGTCAAGCTTAGCGAGGAAACAATCGATGAACTCAGAAAACTCGGCCAGGAAAAAGGAGTTGGCCCTACCACCTTAGTTCGGATGTGGATCCTGGAACATCTAAGCGGGGAAAAGGGCCGAGGCATTGCCAGCTAGTACCCTACGGAGAAGTCACACCCCCGAAACGAAGCGCGATCTCATAAAAGAGGGAGGCTGAACAGGAGCAGATGGCAGGGCGGAGGCTCTGGGCGAACAAAAGCGAGACTCTTCTTTGGCACCGGCGTGGTCTTCGATATCCCCCAGACCGAGGGCGAGGAACTGCCGGAGATTGACGTTCCCGAACTGCACGGTGACAGCCACGGGGGAAGGGAACTCTTCGCCAGGATTGAGGATTTCGCCAAAGGCTCCGGGCTCTCAGTCCGTACCGGCTATGATGATCTGCGGGAGAAGCAGATGGGATATTACTCCCCGGCCAAGAAGAAGGTTGTCCTGCGTTCTGCAGAACCCCTGCAAATGGTCAAGACCCTGGCCCGCCGAGCTGGCCACCATTTTGCGGAGAGCAAAGCCAGCGATGCCGAGAGCGAGACGATTGCCGAAGCGGTCGCCTATGTAGTCTGCTCCCACTTCGGCCTGGATACGGGAGCCCGGTCATTTCCATATATCGCAGTGTGGAGCAAGGATAAGGCGGCCCTCAAAAACGCTTTGGGCACGGTGCAGCGCTCAAGCGCCAAAATGATCGATGGCGTTGAGGGAAACAAAGGCGGGGAAGAAGCTAATCGTTTGGGGTAGCAGTGTGTGGTTTGAACCATGTGCTGGTAAGCGCTGCGGCAACCTGCCGGCGGTCTCACCAACCGCGGCTTTTCGTCGCCCCGAGGCACGTAAGTGGCTTCCCTCGTTACCCTTCTCGTGGACGTTTGAAAACCAACTTGGTTGAATGTGTTGATGATGTTTCGAGCCCCGCCAACTCCCACCCTATCTCCCCCAGTGCGTTCAGGAGATGGACGTTGAAATTATATAAGTTGGTCTCGATACTGCCGTTTTCCGTGGTATGCAACTCCCAGGACGCATGTAACGCGCTCCTGAGGTGCTCGGCCGTCGCTTTAATGTCTCTCGTCCGGATGTAGAGCTTATCGCAGAAGTGCCCAGAGCGCCCCCCCTCGCCGATCTCGAGATACTCCCACTTAACCACCGTTCATCCTCCTCTTCGAGTTTCAGGGCCGAGTATACAACGAGATTGCCAGGAACACAA
>JAUSEJ010000474.1 GCA_030650265.1 Dehalococcoidia bacterium
GTCGTAGTAGCGACTCGTCAGAGGATAACGTTCTGGCAGACGCGGAATAGTCCCATAGAGACGATTGCTGAAGAAGACGACGTAATCGCCGCTTCGCACCTGAGTGACGCTATGGTTGAGCTTGTTGGCGTCGTCATTCTCATACAGGTTCAAGTCGCCGCCCCGGTATGCCCCGAGATTGGGAATGCCCTCCTCCCAATGCTCCTTGAGGATCATGGTGCCCTTTGGCACGTTGGCGTTGATCCACTCGGCCATACGCACGGCCGGATGAGGCAGCGAGTATACGTTCATGTAAGCGAGAGCGTAGAACGCCGTCGCCGCTACAACAATCCCGATCGCCACATTGGCGATGGTCCGCGCCTTGCTGCCGAGATGGGGAGAAAAATCACGCAAAGAGAAGAGCAGCCTCGCTCCCATGAGGCAAAGTATCGGCACGATTGGCAGGAGGTAGCGGAGGAACTTGACTTCGAAGGCGCCGGTGATGGCGAAGTAGGGCAAAACCCAACTAAGCAATAATATGTCACCCCGGCGTCGACGGACTAGCGCTAACAAAGTGGCAAAGGCCAGTCCGCTCCAGGCCACGATACCCAGGGCAGGCCCCAAGCCCCAGCGGCCAAGCTGAACTATGTGGTACAGGTAGGCGGGTGTATCGATGTACTGACGAGTGTAGGGATAGTCGAGGATGCGGCGGACCATCCCGCTCTGCTCGGTAACGCTAGCAAGGAAGGCGTCATGATCGAGTATCGAGAAGGGGGCAGCCAGGAAGAAAGCGACCGCAGCGACCACCAGAATAGCCAAGAGCCTGCCAAGAACCTGTCCCCTACGACTCAGAACCAGCGCCGCCAGCACTGGCACCAGGATCGGGGCGGTGCTCACCTTGACAGCAAATGACAGCCCCAGACACAGTCCCACCATGACCACGTCTCGATCGCGTCGACGCTCGGCGAGGTTTACGCAGAAGTAGATCGTTAGGGTTATGAGAAAGGCCAGCATCACGTCAACGGCGTAGAAGTGGCTCAACTGAATGTCGATGACCGACAAACTGACGAAGATAGCGCCCAGAACGCCGACGCGCCGGTCGTAGATGCGCCGGCCGATTACGTAGACGAGGAAGATTGTGCCGACATCGAACACAGCCGATATCGCCCTTCCGACAAGTCGGAGGTCGTGCGAAGCGTAGCTCTCCTTGATAAAAGACAGGACATGACCAGCCAACTTGAGGATGTAAAGGGGAAGAGTGCCGTAGGGAAACCAATGGGGGTTGAGAGGGCTGGTCTTCGGGTCAAGCAGTTGACCGAAGTTGATGGGCATGGGCAGGGAAAGCCCGCCCTCGACCTTCATCAAAATCGCCCGCTCGTCCGGGTGAAACATGAATCCCTGGTCCCAATTCAAGCCGTGAAGACGTAGGGCCAGGCCAACAAGGATAGCCACACCGAGAATCAGGTGGATAGCTCTGCGGCGAGACCACGCAATAACTCCAGCGAAACTGGCAGGAACAGCCTTAATCCCGGGGAGTTGCATAGTGGGCGTATTGTATCACCAAAGCCCGGGGTCCGCAACAAGCATAGGAGGCCAAACAGTCAAACTTCCCACGTTTGAGTCTGGTTTCGGCCGTAGGCTTTGGCGCGGTAGAGGGCTTCGTCGCAACGACAAACTAGATCGTCGAACGAGGCGCAACTGGTATCGAGTGTAGCCACGCCCAGACTGATAGTGAGAGTCAGCGCGCGGCCGTCCGGCTCGAATGGCACGGCAGCAACAGTTCTCCGCAGGCGCTCTGCCAGTTCATATGCTTCTGACAAGTTAGTCTCCGGCAGAAGGACAATGAACTCTTCGCCACCGTATCGTCCTAGAATATCGGAGCTGCGCAGCGTGCCGCGACAACGGCCTGCGATGGAGGTCAATACATGGTCTCCGGCAACATGGCCATAGACATCATTTACTCGCTTAAAATGGTCAATGTCAAAGATGATCGCCGAGAGCAACTTTCCATACCGTTGCGCTCGCTCCCATTCCGTCCCGGACAACTGGAAAAAGAAACGACGATTGAACAAGCCGGTCAGAGAATCAGTGTTGGCTGACAGTTGCACTTGCTGGAAAAGGCGCGCATTTGCCACTGCCATTCCGCAGACACGTGCCATTGCCATAGCCAGGTTAAGGTACTCGCGCCGATGATTGGGAAAAGCCACTTCAGCGACTTCCAGCAGCCCGATAGTCGCCGCCTGATACAACAGCCGAAGGCGAAAACCGTTTCTCTCTGGTAGCCATGCGTACTCTTCCGAATCGTTTACCAGCCAGGTTTGCACTGCAGCAATCCCTTCCTCCGAAACTTGGCCCGCCTGCGGCGTCCCCAACTGGTCGCCACTAACCGGGAAATAGACCAGACTATCGGGCGCAAACAGCATAGTAAACAACTCCAGGATGCCGGCTACTACCTCAGCCTCCGTCCTCATCCCAGTCAGGTTAGCCATAAGGTCAACGGCCATGGCGTAATCGGCTACCCTCTGATTCGCTCTGGCAAAGGCTGCCTTGATCTCGCGGGTGGACTGGTCTTGCCGCCATTCGAGGATGAACTGGCGCATAAACAAGCGAAAGTGGTCCAATCCGACGGGCACAGTCTCCGTCGGGAGATTGAGGT
>JAUSEJ010000476.1 GCA_030650265.1 Dehalococcoidia bacterium
ACTGGCGGGAAGATGGGGGTTTGCTTGATACGGTTTGGCTTGGGTCTTCGAATCGGCGAATATTGTCGAAATATACCCGGTCATGGCCGAAAAGTACTTGATTTATTTTTGAACAAGCGCTATTATGCCAGTTGAGTAGACGAACGGCTGCGAGAATTTCTGAACCGCAGATGACCGCAGATGACGGGATGTCGCTGATGCGAGGGGCACGCGGTCTGAACCGCAGATGGGCGCTGATTGACGGATTCCGCAGATGACGGGGGTGCGCGGTTTGAACCGCGAATGGGCGCAGGTGAAGTGACGGCGCAGATGGCGGGGAGGTTATCTGCGTAATCAGCGTTATCTGATGTAGAGTAGAGAACAGGTTTGGTTATCTCCCAACCACCACAGGCAGTGACGAGCCTTGTCTTCCCCTTTCGGATAAAGGGCGTAGTCGTCTCGCCTTAATAGCCCAGAGGGCCGCCCCTGTTCCCCCTCATCGAACCGGACATGAGGTTTTCCCTCATCCGGCTCTCCGATGTCGTTCATCTGACAGCATGCACGGTCGTCCCGCTCCGCTTGGCTGAACAGTATAGCGCCCTCTGAAGTTCTTGAACCTTGTCCACGGAGTCGTTAGCTTCTCGCATTCTTCCGCTCTTACCTCCTTCAGACGCTTCGACAAAGTAGGGCTCCTTCCCTCCTGCAAGGTTCTGTTGTCCTTGCCATCCTCGGTACTATGAGCCCCTCCGACTCCCCAGCCTAGCTTCCCCCTTCACTTCGCTTGCGCTTATAGAAGAGGTTACCATAGTTGTCTCTATGGACCAGGCGGGGTCTCCCCAGTTGCCAACTTAACTCTCCCAACATTCCGCTCCCCATACGCCGGAGGGTTCTTCAGCACTGCAACTCCAGATTCTCACTGTGCCTTCCTTGGCCTTCGCCCCAGATCACCGGGCTCGGCTCCCTCTTGGCCGTCCTTCCACAGAAGAACGGTTGAACCTTACGACGCGGCAGGATTCACTTTATGTTACGGACTGCCGGGTTGGAATGACGTCGCTTCGACGCTCGGATTACTCCTGACGCCGGACGGTTCCTACAGGGCGGTCTGGCCCTTACCCTGACCGGATTTCCACCGGCTAGCTATGTTGACCTTGACTGGGCACGCTAATCTGCGGTTCAGACGACCCAAGCGCTGCTAAGATAGAACGGAGGAAGTGTAGTGAGAGAAGAAGAGATCCCGCACAATCCGGATGAAGGGATCGCCGCTGGCGGCCAGCAGCCGAAGAAGGCTTACGCCAGACCAGCCATTGTCTACCATCAACCCCTGGAGGCGATGGCCACCGTGTGCACCGACGGAGGGGCAAAGGCCGATGGGGGTTGCTCGTTGCTCTACAGTTGAATTTTGAAGCCTGATCCTTGTCAAATACGGTCTTGTCTGGAGTGGCCACCGTCCTTCCGCTGAAGGACGATGGCCACTTCTGTTCCTGTCTTCCGGTCGGGGTCGCCGTTCTCCCCTGCGCCGGCTGTTCCCTGGACACTGTGAACAGCCGTCTGGGGGCATTGTCAAACCATCTCACTGAGTTTGCTATTCATGGCGTCTTGGCAGGCGGGCCGCACGACAGCG
>JAUSEJ010000482.1 GCA_030650265.1 Dehalococcoidia bacterium
GCTGGCGGCCCAGGGACTCTACCATTTCTGGGCCAAATCGGCCTTCGCTCAAGACGCTTTTCTCCTCCGCCTGGCGAGAAACGTCGTCATGATCGCCGGGTCTGTAAGCTCGGTAGCCCTTTTGCTCGTCGTCTCCCGAACACTCACTTTGCCAATTCTTTCGATGAGGTTTCTCCTCGTTCTGAACCTTTTGGCGGCCATCGCTCTCATCGTCTACTTTGTTTACTACATGGCGCGAATATTCCCGGTTATGGCGGCCATGCAGGCTCGAGAGGCAATACGGCAGCGCTATCTTCCCCAGGAGCGTCCGAGTCGAATGCCTGCCACCCACCGCCAGCAGAATAAGGGTAAGAGGAAAAAGAAGAAGTAGAAGGTGTATTCCGTCTGAAGCCTACCAACACAAACGCACGTCACCGCACCGCGGGGGCGAATTGACTCCCCGGAAGCCCTGTGATAGTATGGGGCAACCTTGGAACAGACAACCTCACGATATAAGGACTTGTGTTTGGGCACATTGCGAGTTACCCTGATATATGCCGGCATCGTCGGCAAAGGATTCAATAGTGTTGGCCAGGGGCTGGATAGCGGCTGGATAAGCCACGGCCTCTGCCACCTCAGCGCTTGCGCCAAGCAGGCCGGCTTCGAGGTAGACCTCATCGATTTGCGGGCGCTGCGGGATTGGGATCATTTTCGCGCCGAGATCGCCGCCCGTGGGCCTCAGGTATGTGGCCTAACCATGATGAGCGTCGACTACAATCCGGTCATGCGCTGCGTCGACCTCATCAAAGAGGTGGACGCCGCGATCGTAACTGTGGTCGGCGGCCCGCACCCGACCCTCGTGGCCGAAGAAGTCGCGACCAACCCAAACGTCGACTACATCATCACCCACGAAGGCGAGATCACATGTGTTAAGCTCCTGCAAGACCTTCAAGCCGCGTCGGGGGTCGGGGGTCGGGGATCAGGGGACAGGGATCAGACGACAGCCTTGAGAGGCAAGCAGTTAGCAGTCAGCTTACAGCCATCGGCCATCGGCCCCTCAACCCTCAACCCTCAACCCTCAACCAGAATCCTACGCGGCGAAGCGCCAAACCTCGATGAGTTGCCGTATTCCGACCGCGGACTGTTCCTCGATGAGTGGCGGAAGTTTGGTTACACTCTGAATAGCCCTGAGGTACCGCTGGCAAATCTGCCCGTCCCCTTCGTGACCATTATCGCCGGACGCGGCTGCATCTACAACTGTAGCTTTTGCCAGCCGGCCGAGAAGAGGATCTTCGGTGCGAAGGTCAGGCGGCGCAGCGTGGCCAACGTCATTGGCGAACTAGAAGATTTGCGGGACAAGTATCGGTTCAACAGCCTGATGATCCACGACGACTGCCTAACAGAAGATCGGGAATGGGTCAAGGCATTCTGCCAGGCTTATCGGGAGCACGGTTTCAAGCAGCCCTTCTGGTGTCAGAGCCGGGCGGACCTCATAGTTCGCTACGAGGACATGGTTGAGCTAATGGTGGGCGCCGGCCTCAAGGGCTTCTTCATCGG
>JAUSEJ010000486.1 GCA_030650265.1 Dehalococcoidia bacterium
GCTGGCGGATCAGATTATAGCGGAATCCTGAGGCCAATGTCAATTTGCGGAAGGTATGCTATAATCGCTCTCGGCTCTCCAAAAACTGGCTCCTGTCGTCCCCCGGTTCTTTCCCGTGACAACATTGAGGAGAAGATGAAAGGCATGCAGGACAAAGAGGTCCCACGCCAGATGGTGACTCTGCCGGGCTGGGCCCGAACGTTCACCTCTCCAGTATCGTGAATATCTGCTTTTTTGGTCCGGCAGCTTCGTCAGCAACACTGGCTACTGGATGCGGTTGCTGGCTCAAGGTTGGTTGGTCTATGAGCTTACCGACTCGGCATTCTTGCTGGGTCTCAGCAGTTTTGCCCTGCAAATCCCCATATTGCTGCTTGGTCTGGTCGGCGGCTATGCTGCCGACACTTTCGACCGGCGCAAACTTACGCTAGTCGCCGTTTCACTCTCCGCTTTCTCTGTACTCTTGGTCGCCGTCCTCACCTCCACCGGCCATATCAACGTCTGGCTGATTATCGCCATCTCTGTGCTGAGCGGCGTGGCGCAGGCGTTCGAGATGCCTGTTCGCCAATCTACAGCACCTATGCTTGTGCCACAGGAGCATCTGATGAATGCCATTGCCCTCAACGCCTCTGCCTGGCAGGTCACGCGCGTTTTCGGACCGGCCCTGGCTGGCGCTTTGGTGGCACTCATAGGTGTGGCGGGCTGCCTATATGTGGCGGCCGCAACCTACTTGATTATGATCGGGAACCTTTTGTTGATGCAGCCTCTGCCGGCGCAGACACGAATGAAAGGTTCAATGTTCGACAGTATTGCCGAGGGAATCTCCTATCTGCGGTCCAGCCCGTCCATCGCTACCCTAATCCTCCTCGAAGGTGCTCCGGCCCTGTTCGCTCTGCCCTATCAGATGCTTATGCCTGTTTTCGCTCGTGATGTTTTCGGGCGCGGCGCTCTCGAACTGGGCTGGCTTTACTCGGCTGCCGGCATCGGCGCGGCGATAGGGACCCTAACGGTGGCATCTTTGGGCCACTTCCGGTATCGCGGGTTGTCTTTGCTCTTCGCGGCCATGAGCCTTGGCGTTGCCCTAGTTTTCTTTGGTAACAACAACTCGTTTTCTCTGGCCTTGCTCATCATGGTTTTCGTCGGATTCGGACATATGACCTTCCTATCACTAACCAACACCATCGTCCAGAGTGTCACCAAGGATGAGTTCAGGGGACGTGTGATGAGCATGTATGCCATGGCTAATACGGGGTTGTCCCCTGTTGGCTATCTGGCTGCCGGCGCTACCGCCGGGATCGTTGGCGCACCCGCCACTCTGGTCGCCGGGGGCGTCTTGTTGACTCTAATCGCGCTGGGTGTCTTGTTCGGGCGGCCCACAATCCGGAAACTGTAGAGGAGCGGATAGCCAAGTGGGCTTGTGAACCAATCAGGTGGTATAATGTGTGCTGGTCACCCGTGTCGGAGACACACAATGGCGGTAATTCTAGAGGAGCAGGGAGATGGAAGAGTCCAGCGATCTGGAGCTTCAGATATACGGAGCCTCGACGGAGATGCTGCCGGGCAACACGATGGAGGTTACCATTGAGACTTCCCGGGGCGGCATCACGGGTCTTCTCCATCTGGCCGAGGGGGAGACAGGGGCAGCCATATGGCTTGGCGGGGCTTCCGGCGATATGAACGGGCCGGCCGGGGGGCTATTTGCGGCAATGAGCCGTGACCTCGTCGATCGTGCCATCACTTCTTTTCGCCTGCGCTTTCGGCAACCCGGCGTATTCCAGGAGTGCGTGTTGGATGCTCTCGGAGGGGTCTCCTTTTTGAAGGCTATGGGAGCAACCAGGATCGCCTTGATTGGCCATTCCTTTGGCGGCACTGTTGCCATATCGGCCGGTGCCTTGAGTGCCACCGTGACCGCTGTGGCGGCGCTCAGCAGTCCAAATGCGGGCACCCACCTCGTTTCGGACCTTGCCCCTCGCCCTCTTCTCCTCATCCACGGCGTTGACGACTTTAATGTGAGCAAAGCGGCGTCCGAAGAAATCTATGGGCGAGCGGGCGACCCTAAGAAGCTGGTTCTTCTTCCGGGGACCGGGCATGACCTCTCCGAGTCGAGAGGCGATCTCGATGTACTTCTTCGGGAGTGGCTCACTGCTCAGGTTGGTTCAGCCGGGGCGGAGGTCGTATCGTCCAGAGCCGGGATCGGGACGAGGATGTATCCGATACTCGTCGAGGCTTCGGGCAGGACGATCGTCAAAGAGGCGATCATCTACAAGGGGGATATCGCCGACGTCGAGGCGGAGGCCATTGTCTGCCCGGCGAACGACCAGCTTTGGATCGGTGAAGGGGTGGGCAGGAGCATTCTTGCCAGGGGAGGCGAAGAGATATTGGTCCAGGCGCAGTATTATGCCCCCGCCGAAATTGGTTCAGCCACGGTAGTCGATGGCGGGCGTCTGAGGGCCAAATACGTAATCGTGGCTGTCACCGGGGCGTCTGCCTGGTCTCGTCGCCGGCCAGACGAAGACTCGGTGCGGCAGGCGACAATAAACTGTCTCCGGCGGGCCGAAGAGCTTCGGCTAAAGTCAATGGCCTTTCCGGCGCTGGGAACGGGCGCCGGGGGATTTGCCTTCGAGAAAGCGGCGCAAATAATGGTAAAGGAGGTGGTGGAGCACTTGGGGAGGAGCAGCTTCCTCGAAAAAGTGATCTTTGCTGTTTATAGTTCTGGCGCCTATCAGGCCTTTGCCGGGGAACTCGAGCAGTGCGGGTGATGGCGTTCATCACCTGTTCATAGAGCCCCTTCCAGTGAAGGAAGGTCAATAACGAGAATTTGGAGGTCAGCCAATGAGTCCAACCACAATGCGATTCATTCTTTCGAGTCTGGTATACCTTTTGTTAGGGGTAGTATTGGGCGTGCTCTTCCTGGCGTTTCCGAATACACGGGGGCTCAGGGCGGTCCACGTACATCTGAATCTTGTCGGTTTCGTGCTATTCATGATAATGGGCGTGGCCTATCACATCTTGCCAAGGTTCAGGGGAAGACCTCTAATCAGCGAGAAGTTGGCCGTGGTCCAATTCTGGCTGGCTGAGGTTGGCCTTGTCGGTCTGCTTGTCTTCATGGGGATAGACGCCTACCAGTCACAGGTGGCCATTTCTCCCATGGCGATCACTACCGGTCTGGTGGTCTTTGGGACGGCTTTGGTCGTATCAATTGTTCTATTTGTCTACAATTTGGGGCGCACGCTATATTAGCGCGCACAACCGCATAGACGTGCCATCAGCATTGGATCCGACAAACGGAAGGGGAGATGGAGGTGTCGATAACGAATCATACGGGCCTATCGACCATCGTACCCCAACGGATTCGACCGGTGGTCATCAGGCAATGCCACCTGTGTTCTGAAGAAGCAGCTAGGTGGGAAGAATGATCGCTTGGAGTTTTTCACGTGGTTGACCCGTGGAGGCGCTGATGCTATTTGGGCTGGTACAGTTCAAGGTTTGGATTCTGAGAAAAGTGCTTTAGGTTCCTCGATACTAAGACGAAGCTATGGTGGAGGGCGGTTGCAGCGATGAGCAAGTCCATATCGCCGACCTGTTTCCGGACCGGCGCCGGCAAGCTACATAGATCTTGAACGCATCTGCATCAATATCCTTCCACGAGCCAGCAGCCTTGATTATACCCTCTTTTTTCTCATTGCAATTATGAAACAGCGGTGACAGGATATGCTGCAAAATGTGGGTGCCACCTGTATTGGGCTGAGTCATCAGTGGAACTGGATGACTATTCAGATATCTGAAGACGCTGCGAACGACCCTCGACCATTACGGCGATAGCCGGAGATGGGAGGATCAAGGGGATGGCCCTACGAAGCCTTTTTGGATTCGGACTCTATAGCCTCGTTTATCCACGTTCTCATGAGAGTTTGATAGCCTATGCCTTTGTTTCTGGCAATCTGCTTAGCCATGTCAATAGTAGAGGGGTCTAAACGGATGGCTATTTGCTGCTTGCGCGGTCTTATCATCTCGATCGGCGCGGTCTCTTCGGTCATCTCCTCGAAGTACTCAGTCGAATCGTGGGTCTCGAATAATTCGGCCAGGTCAGGTTCGTTCTTGAATTTTGGTAGTCTTGCCATCTTTAAACCTTCCAAGTCGGCCAAACGAAGCCACGAATTTGCGAAGCGTTTCATCCCTACTATGTATATTTAATGTATATGTAAAATCATGGGTTGTCAAGCCCTTTGACAGCCTGGCAGGCCAAGTGGTACGATCTTCAAGACTATGCCACTTGTAATTGAAGGTTTGAGTAAAATATACGGGAATATCAAGGCGGTCGACGACGTTTCCCTAACCGTTCCCGATGGGATTGTCTTCGGATTGCTGGGCCCCAACGGGGCGGGCAAGACAACTCTGGTGCGAATCCTTACGACTCTGTCCCGCCCGACGTTGGGCAAAGCGCGGGTCAACGGGTTGGACGTCAACACGCAGGGCCTGGCGATCCGAAGGCTGATCGGTGTTGTTTCTCAAGAGAACAACCTCGACAACTACCTTACGGCCCGGGAGAACCTCGTCTTCCACGCCAAGATGCACGGAATGAAGCGGAGCGAATACGATCCGCGCATCGACGAACTGCTGGACATGATGCAACTGGCCGGCAGGCAGAAGGATAGCCCCAGGGTCTTCTCCGGCGGCATGAACCGGCGTCTTGCTCTCGCCCGCGCTCTCGTCCACCGTCCGCAGATTCTCTTCCTCGATGAGCCTACCACCGGCCTCGATCCCCAGGCCAGACACGTGGTCTGGGAGTACTTGAAGGGGGTCAAGGGCAAAGTAACAATTTTCCTCACAACGCATTACATGGAGGAAGCGGATACGCTCTGTGACCGCGTGGCGATCATGGACCAGGGGAAGATACTGGTGGACGATTCACCTGACGCTTTGAAGCGTTCTCTGCACGGGCGAACCAGCTACGAGATCGAGATCAAGGGTCCGGCGGAGGAGTACCTGACCGCCCTGCGCCAGTTGCCATTTGTCAAATCGGTAGTTTTCGGCGATGGGAAACTGGTGGTTGAGCTGAACTCGACTGCCGGAACGAAGGAATTGATTGAGCAGTTTCGTGACGAGGATGTCCTCTCGTTCTGCCTGCGACAATCCAGCCTGGAGGATGTGTTTATCAGCCAGACGGGGAGGGCATTGCGGGAATGATCAGGCGTTCGCTTACCATTTTCGAGCGCGATGTCGTGGTGTTCCGGCGGGAGCTCGTGGCCGACCTGATTACAACCTTGGCCATGCCTCTGACCTTTCTTCTCGTCTTTGGCTGGGGCGTGGGCAGCTTCATCGACCAGATCGATGGTACGACCTATCTGAACTTCATGATCCCGGGCTTGATTTCCATGACGGCCGTGCAGAGCGCTTTTGACGATGCCTCATGGGGTCTCTGGTACCATCGGATGATTCAGGGCACGATCAACGAGTACCGGGTGAATCCTCTCACGACCCGGGACATAATCGTCGCTAAGCTCATGAGTGGGTTCTTCAAAGCGATCTTCAGGGGTTTGATCATCGGGCTGATTCTCGCCGCAGTCGCCGGATTCCGTCCTGACCCGGCCTTCGCCTTGATGTACGTGGTCTACCTTCTGCCGGGCTGTGTGATCTTTAGTTGCCTGGGCTCCATCTGCGGCACGCTGATCGACACCCCTGAGACGCTGGGTCGCGTGCAGGCCATAGTCATCATGCCTCTCATATTCTTGGGGGGCGCCTTCTTCCCCTTGAGCACCTACCCGAGCAGTATAGAGCAGTGGGTTCGCCTGCTACCGACCACGGCGATTCTCGACGGCTCACGCCAGGCTCTGCTGCACGGCTACCTCGACCCCACCTATATCGGCCTCATTCTCACCACGGCGGTTGTTGCTTTCTTTGTGACGGTCGAGGTCTTCGACAGACGCATGTCCGACTAGGGTCAGGAGAGGCGTCTCAGTGATGGCTTGGCTATCGCTATGCCAAGAGCGAGAAGGAAGCAGGCCCCGCCCATCAGCCCAATGGTGATAGGTGCGCCGATGAAGGTTGTTAGAAAACCGGCCAAGGTCGTACCAAGAGGTCCCAAACCCCGGTCGAGGAGAAAGATGCTGAAGACGCGGCCACGAAGCTCGTCTGGGGTGTTGGTTTGGAGCAGGGTAGTGTTGATGGCTTGAAAGCCCGACTGGGCGGTGCCAACTGCCACCAGGATGAGGACGGAGATCACCATCCAATGCGATAGGGTAAAAGCGACTAGAGTGAGGCCAAACAAGCCGACGCCGACGAGCAGCAGCAGGCCTTTTCTCCGGAAACCGCTCAACGAGGCGATCAGCGTCGAACCAACGAAGGCCCCGATTCCGGGGGCGGACATCAGAATGCCCAATCCTTCCGGCCCCATGTTTAGTACATCCTTGGCGAAGACCGGCATCATTGATTGATACGGGTTCGCTAGCATCACGGGAACCAGGGCGAGAACCAGCAAGGCGAGAATCGTTCCGTTGGAGCGGACATAAGCGAGGCCCTCTTTCAGGTCGAAGAACATGGTCGACTTACGGGGTGGACTGGTCGACGGCGGAATTTTGACGGAGAAACTCAGAACGCTAGCCCACAAGAGGAGGACAGCCTGTGCGTAGTAGGTTCCCCCCATTCCGACAATGCCCACCAGGAAGCCGGCCAACGCCGGGCCGGCGCTCCACGTGACATTCATGGCCGCCTGATTCAGGGCAATGGCGTTCATCAAGTGTCTTTTGCTGACGAGATTTGGTATCATCGCCTGCCTGGCGGGTTGCTGGAAAGCCATGACAACGCCGGTAAGCAGGGCGGTGGCGAACACGTGCCACACCTGAAGCGTTTCTGTCACAATGAGAGTGGCAAGAATCAAGACCAAAACCATGTTTGCCAGCAGTGAGGCGACTAAGAGCTTTCGTCGATCCAGACGGTCGGCCAGTACGCCCCCGAAGATGCCGAAGAAAAGCATGGGGGCCGCACGCACGGCGAAGACCAAACCCAGCATTAAAGGGGAATCGGTCAGTTGGTAGACTAGCCAACCTCGAGCGACAATTTCCATCCACTGAGCGCCCGAGTTGCCCATCTGCCCCAGCCACAACCGGCGAAAGTTGGGGTATTGAAGGGAACTCAGCGTCTCGCTAAAGTTAAAGCGAGACGCTGAGGGCTCGACCTCTGTTTTCCGATCGCCTGTATCCACCCCTGGTTCCTATCTCCCATCGTTGTTCTTCCGATACAACGACCGGCAAACACTTCCGCTCCGGCGTTTTCCGAAAGGCTTGGCCTTAGGCCCATACTATCACAAGCTTCCGCTTACGTCAAGGTTATATTTATTGCAGAAGGATGAAAAGGGTCTCTTTCATCGCATTTCACGCTCAGCCCTGGTCAAAGAGTCAAAGTTGCGCTGGCCATCGATCAGGACAAACGTCGCAGCGAAGGTTTGGCAATTGCTATGCCGAGGGCGAGAAGAAAGCAGGCCCCGCCCATCAACCCGATGGTCATGGGCGCACCAATGAAGGTCGTTAGGAAACCGGCCATGGTGGTACCAAGAGGTCCCAAACCCCGGTCGAGGAGAAAGATGCTGAAGACGCGGCCACGAAGCTCTTCGGGGGTGTGGGTTTGGAGCAGAATGTTGTTGATGGACATAAAGCTGGAATTGGCGAATCCAACGCCTACCATGATGAGGACGGAGACGACTACCCAATGTGACAACGAGAAAGCGACGAGAGTGAAACCAAACCATCCGGCGAGGACGAGCAGAAGCAAGCCTTTTCTCTGGAATCCGCTCAATGAGGCGATCAGTATTGCCCCGACCAAAGCCCCGATACCGGGGGCGGACATCAGAATGCCCAATCCTTCCGGCCCGATGTTCAATACATCCTTGGCGAAGACCGGCATCATCGACTGGTAGGGCTGTCCGAGCACAGCGGGAAGGAGGGCGAGGACCAGCAAAGTGAGGATTAGTTCGTTGGAGCGAACGTATGCGAGGCCCTCTTTCAAGTCGAACAACATTGACGATTTACGGGGTGGAAGGGTCGATGGCGGAATCTTAATGGAGTAGGTTAGCATGCTAGCCCACAAAAGGAGAGCAGCCTGCACGAAGTAGGCGCCCCCCATTCCCACAGTGGCCACCAGGACACCCGCAATAGCCGGGCCAACGCTACGCGTAATTTGATTCGCTGCCGAATGTAGAGCGATTGCGTTCATCAAGTCGCCTTTGCCCACGAGTGTAGGGAGTAACGACTGTCTTGCTGGCTGCTGGAAAGACATGACCACACCCGTGAGCAGGGCTGTGACAAATACGTGCCACACCTGAACTGTGTCGGTCACAATTAGGACGGCGAGAATGACGACCAGAACCATGTTTGCCAGTTGGGAGGCAATGAGGAGCTTTCGCCGGTCGAGGCGATCGGCAAGGACACCGCCGAAGATGCCGAAGACAAGCATGGGGGCTGCGCGCACGGCGCCGACCAAACCCAGCATGAGAGGGGAATCGGTCATCTGGTAAATCAGCCAGCCTCGGGCGACGACTTCCATCCAATTGGAGCCCCCGGAGCTCATCTGTCCCAGCCACAACCGGCGATAGTTGGGGTACTGAAGGGATCTCAGCGTCTGGCTAAAGTCAATGCGAGATCCCGAGCCCTTGACCTCTGCTTCCCGATTGCCCGTATCCACCCCTGGTTCCTATCTCCCATCGTTGTTGTTCGATACAGCCATGGGCAACCCTATTCGCCATGGCGTTCTCCGACATGCTCGCCAGTGTCCCATACTAGCATAAGCTACCGTTTACGTCAAGATTATATTTACTTCGGCGAAATCGGGCCGTAGGTGTCGGTGTTAGTGACGACTTCGCCGGTGGCGAAGACCCGGATAGCGGCCTGGTTGGGAACCGGGCAGGTATACTCGCAGATGCCACAACCTATGCAGAGCTTGCGGAGAACGCGCGGGCGCTTTACGGTGACCATATCACCCTGATTGTTCTTCAGTTCTATCGGTTCGAGAACAATGGCCTTATCCGGCACCGGGCAAAGCTCCTGGCAGACAATACAGTCTCGTCTATCGGCCCAGGGAATGCAGCGGTTCTCGTCTATGTAGGCGGTGCCGATGATGAGTTGCCGTTTGTCGTTGAGGTTCAGCTTCTCGACGGCGCCGGTGGGACAGACGTGGCCGCAAGAGGTACAACTCCAGTCACAAGGGCCAAGGCGCGAGACCAGAATCGGCGACCACATCCCCTCCAGTCCGGCCTCGAAGAGGGTAGGCTGCAGGCCCTGAGTAGGGCAAACCTTCATGCATTCACCACAGCGAATGCACCGCTGGATGAACCCGTCCTTGCGCGCTCCTGGCGGTCTCACAAGCCAGGGGCTAGGATCCTTTTCGGCGGCGGTCGTCCTGAAACCACCAATGGCGAGAATGCCGACCCCCAGAGACGCCAGGATGGTGCGACGCGAGGGGTCGTACCGGCGAACCGCTGCGAGAGGATTCCCTGCAAAGCGAATGGCGTTCCGGGGACAGACGGACTGACAGTTAAGGCAGAGTATGCACTCACCGGCGTCGCTAGAGAAATCCTTGGCCGAGATGGCGCCCATTTTGCAGGCATTAAGGCACTTACCGCATTTGTCGCACTCCACAGTAACGCTTCTCTTGAGAATAGGGGCCCGGGTGAGCAGACTGAAGAAGGCGCCCAAAGGGCAGAGGTAGCGGCACCAGAAGCGATGGGCGACGAGGTTAAGCAGGATGATGCCGGCAAAGAGGAGAAGGAAAAGAGAAGTCATCCGGAAAAAGGCCTGTTGGTAAGGCAGCACACTACCCCTAAGCGAGTCGTCCAGCCAAACCCACAGCCCGGGCAGAACGCCAGCGTCGTACATCGACCGCTGAAGCGAGCTAAAGATGGCGTTTGCGGACGGGTAAAGAGACGTGGCCAGGCTGCGGGAAAGGAGAGAGAGCGGATCGAGGAGCACTAAGAAGGCGCTGGTGAAGAGGGCGCCAACCATGATAAAGATGAGGATAGCGTGCTTGATCGACCTAAATGCAGGTCCTTCAGCGGAAGGACGTTCCCGCCACGAGCCCGGTGGCAGCCTCCGTTTTGGTCCGATCTTGAAGGCGTCCAGCGTCGTGCCCAGAGGACATATCCAGGCGCAGAAGGCCCTGCCGGCCACAAGGGTCAATAGCAACAAGGGAACGGCATATAGGAGTCCAGAGGTCACCTCGCGACCC
>JAUSEJ010000493.1 GCA_030650265.1 Dehalococcoidia bacterium
CCAGTTCTTCGGCCAGAATCTCCCTCACGATAGCGCAGGCTTGAGTCAGCTTTGGATGTTTGAGCCGGTAGATCACGTTAAGACCGCTCCGCCGGGCCACCAGCACGCCCCGCTCCCGCATAGACATCAGGTGCTGAGACACATTGGCTTGCCGGATATCTAGCGACGCTGTGAGCTCGCCAACCGTCCTCTCCCCGTCGGCCAATAGGTCGATAATCTCGAGCCTCACCGGGTCGGCCAGAATGCGACACAGGTTGGCTTGTAGGCTATAAAGCTTCTTGCGAGTTTGTCTGTCCATCCGTATCACTCATCCTCATGACCATATTCTAATCCATGAATATGAACATGTTGTGAGGGTAAGATGAGGACAGGATTAGAATCGATCGCGACTGTAAGATGTTGCGGGCTGACTTGAGGAACCCGGGTACAAATCCAGTATTCTTACACTCTCTGTTTTAGCATGAGCCAAGTTGTTTCCTCTGAGAGCAGCTTGGCTCATGCCGTACGCAGCAGGGCCAACCCTCTAGTGCATGTGCCCGCCGTTCGTCTCACCCTTGCCCCTCAGATACTTGGCGGGGTCTTGGTCAAAAGCCTTCTTGCAGCCTGGTGCGCAGAAGTAATAACTCTGCCCTTCGAAAGTAGCTGTGGCTGCTGCCCTGTCTACGTCCACATCCATGCCACAGACCGGGTCTTTGGCCGTTTTCGTGCTCGACGCAGAGTGTGACGCCATATGCATCCCCGATCCCGTGCCTGTCGACTCCTCGTGCTGTTGTCCTCCTAAAAGCTTGCTAATCCAACCCATGGCCATCTCCTTTTCTCTTATTCCTATCCATCCCCATCTGGGGGTTCCCTAGCTTTCTTTGGTTCTAACGCATCACCGAATGACTGTTGTTTTCCCAAACCTTGACGCATTGGAGAGCATAGTTAACACGCCATCATCGTTCAGCGCCGTTTCAGTTCACTTGCCGGTCCTTTTCTTCACAAGCGGCGTGACCACTGGCATTAGAACGATCATGGAGAGCAGGAATACCCAACTCGCGCCGCCAATTCGAGTGACCCAATTGTAGCTTCCGGCCAGCGTGATGACAAAGAAAAGGGCCGCGGCGGCAATGGATAAGCTGGTATAGATGACCGTGCTAATGAATCCAACACTCCTGATCTTCATTCAAGTTCCGCCTTTCTAGTGGCTGGCTGATACCGCTATCGGTCCAGGTTGAGATGGACTGGTGCGCCCGGGGCGCCTTACGGGTGGCACATAGCCTCGCATACGTAGGGTGTTGAGAGTCACCGATAGAGAACTAACGGCCATTAGCAGAGCGGCCAGCTCCGGGCTAACCATCTGGGCAAAGAAGGGGTAAAGCAATCCTGCCCCAATAGGAATAGACAGAATATTGTAGCCAAAGGCCCAGCTCAGGTTTTGCTTTATGAGTCGAAGGGTCTGCCGACCAATCTGGAGGGCGGCTACCACATCCATTAGGTCATCCTTGATCAGGATTACCTGTCCCGTTTCCTTGGCCACGTCAGTGCCCGAGCCTATGGCGATACCCACGTTGGCTTGGGCAAGAGCCGGTGCGTCATTGACGCCATCCCCCACCATAGCCACACGTAACCCTTCGGCCTGAAGCTTCTTGACCTGTTTGGCCTTGTCTTCCGGAAGCACTTCGGCTAGCACCCGGTCAATGCCCACACGACGGGCGATAGCCTCAGCAGTGCGTCGGTTATCTCCGGTGATCATGGCCACTTTGAGACCCATGCGATGAAGCTCGGCGACTGCTTGGGCAGAGGTTTCCTTGAGGGTGTCAGCCACGGCCACAACGCCGGCAGGAGCGCCGTCTACGGCCACGAGCATCGCGGTCTTTCCTTCGATCTCCAGACGTTCCACCTGGGCGAGCAGCCCTTGGAATGATATCCCCCGCTCCAGCATGAGCTTCCGGTTGCCGAGCAAGACTTCTCGCCCGCTGACCTTGGCCTCGACGCCATGCCCCGGAATAGCGTTGAAGCTATCGGCTCCTTGAAGCTCCAACCCTCGGCTCTGGGCGCCCCGAACAATGGCCTCACCTAGCGGGTGCTCGGAGTTCCTCTCAGCTACCGCAGCCAGTCCTAGCACCTCATCCTGCGTAAGATTTCCCCAGGCTACCACGTCGGTTACCGACGGCTCACCCTTGGTCAACGTGCCAGTCTTATCGAAGATGATAAACTGAAGCTTGGCCGTTGCCTCCATAGCGTCGGCGCCCTTGAACAGAATTCCATACTCTGCGGCCTTGCCGCTTCCAGCCATGATGGCGCTAGGCGTAGCCAAACCGACGGCGCAGGGGCAGGAGAT
>JAUSEJ010000494.1 GCA_030650265.1 Dehalococcoidia bacterium
TCACTTCAAACTGCGTAAGTCGGGCTAGCAGACAAATCGTCTTACAACATGGGGGGGAAATACCTATTTTGGGCGATGGCTGAGCAAGTCCGGACAGCAAACCGGTCCAGTTCGTGACACCAGCGATCAGGCTGAGTCGACACAGCCGGACGAATGCCAGCGCGAAAAGGGGGAAATCGGGAGGGACCCTTTCCCCTTTTTGCCTTTCCCCCTTTTCCCCTCTCGTCCTATTTCGCGTGGGTTATCGTCTCGAACATGTACTTGGAGATGTCGACGCCGGGGTAGCGTACCACATCTCCTACCTTCGGACCAACGGCTATGATCAGGTTCACCCCCGTTATGTTCAAGATAGAATACTCGTTCTTGGCCATTACCGCGGCCTCAAGCGCGGCCTTCTTCCTCTCGGCGGGATCCTTGATGGCTGGGACCTGGTCGATCAACTCGTCTAGTTTTGGGTTGTAGGTGCCCCCGGACGCGCCTTTCGTGTAGTGGTAGCCGCTTGCCATTTTCTCAAAGTCGCGAGCCATTGTGCCAATCACGGGAAAATAGGCGTTCCAGACTTCGGGGTTTCGTGTCTTCATCTTGGTGGCAACGGTGCCATAAACTATCGGCACCACCTCGGCGGTGACGCCAATCTTCCGCCAGTAGCCGGATATGGCCAGGCTCATTGTGCTGAGGATTCCTCCTTGGTCCCAGATCTTCGTGGTGAAACCACCAGGATATCCTGCCTCCGCCAAGAGTTTCTTCGCTCCTTCAGGATCGTAGGGGTCCGGCTTGAGCACGTTAGGGTCGAAGAAGTATGCACGCTTGTCCAAATCGGCCAGGGCAAATGGCGCGCCGTTGCCGCCAAGCAACTTCTCTGCTATCTCTTTGCTATCCGTCGCCAATTGCAGGGCCTTTCGCAGCCTTACATCCCCGTACACGGACTTCTCGGGTTGTTTCGAGTCGTACATTGCAAAGGCGAAAGCCTGACTGCCTCCATCGTAGCTCACTATGCGCAGGCCGGCTGACTTCAAATCAGAGACCGAATCAGGCGTTACTGAAGCCATGTCCAACTCGCCGGTCTTGAGCATAGATTTCCTGGTTCCCTCCTCAGGGACACCCAGAACCGTAATGTTATTGAACTTTGGCACCGCTCGCCAGTGGCTTTCGACCGCCTGGAGCTCGAGACGGTTCCCCAGGGAGTAGCTCAAAACCTTGAATGGGCCGCTCCCGATGGGAGCCTTTCGCCATGCTTCCACGCCAATCTGCTCGATGTACTTCTTTGGCACTACGCCTGTCACGGCCTCGAGGCCGGTGCCGCCAATCAGCTCCCACCGGACCGACTTGAGGTTAACCACTACCGTGTAGTCGTCCTGCAACACCACGCTAGCCACGGCGGCACGCCAGACAGGCCCATCTGTCGACGTGACTTCGGGCGCCAGCATCCTCTCAATACTGAACTTCACGTCCGCTCCGGTGAGATCGCTGCCATCGTGGAACTTGACTCCCTTCCTGATGTAGAAGATATGGCGCATCCCGTCAGGAGAT
>JAUSEJ010000500.1 GCA_030650265.1 Dehalococcoidia bacterium
TTCTCCTCGATGTACTTCTTGGGCAACACCGCAGTGGCAGCCATCGAAGGTCCGTCAAGGCTGGTCGGCAGCTCAAACTGCGGCTGTTTCAGGTGAATCACCAGAGTGTAGTCGTCCTTGAGTTCAAGACTGGCGATCTGAGCGGTCCAGAATTGCCGCTGAGAAGGACTGGTGTGCACAGTCTTGGGATCGATGATCCTCTCAATACTGAACTTGACGTCGGCGGCGGTGAGGTCGTCGCCGTTTTGGAACTTGACCCCTTTTCTGACGTACAAAGTTTGGGTCTTTCCATCCGGGGCTACCTCCCACCGCTCTATACTCCCCGGTATTATCTGCCCTTCGGAGTCTAGCCTAAAAAAGGTGTCGAAGACGGCGGAACCGAAGCCAGCGTACACGGCCGTCTGGTCCGTCAATCTGCCCGTGGCCACGTTGGTCCAGCCGTAGGTCAGGCTACCGTAGGGTTTGGCGCCCGCAGTCGCCCCCGAGGGAGCAGGCGATGTCGGCGTCGAGCAGGATACTAAAAGAAGGGCGCCGACCATCGAGGTCACTGATGCCAACCACCTGACTCTTGAAAACATAGTCGTGTAAACTCCTTCCGCAAAAGTATGACTGTAGCGCTAGGTCGTCGGGGCTGATATACCTGCTCTGCTTGCCCTCTGTGCTGCTTCACGATGAATTCAATGTCTTTATGGTTTTGCCGTGGTCGAGCACAGATGGCCGCGAAACGTGTCGAAGCTTGACTCAAATAGTCTCCGGTCTACTGGGCCTTCACCGACTCTTTCGGTTTTACCGAGTCGAGGAACTGGGCCAGCCAGTTCAATTCATAGGGAACTACCTCACCCATCCAAGTCCCGAAATCCCCCGCCCGCTGGATTATCCCCATCTCTCCAACGTAGGGGCGGAACTGGCAGTCAAGGCCACAGTAGAGGAACTTGTTCATCTTGTCGTAGAATCCATGCTCGTTCATGGCCTTGTCGTGGGCCACGATGCAGTCTAGGAAAAACTCCGTAGGGGCAAACTTGTTTCGATTGGCTGGGTCTCGGGAGTATGGGGAACCCGGCGCCCACCGCATGGAGTCCATGCTAGGGAAGACGCCGTGGGCGATCATCCACTTGTCCCCTTCGATCTGGGAATCACGGGCTTCTTGCCAGGTCGGATAGCCCTCCGGCCCTTGGAGGGTCACTCCCCCTATGGTCTTGCAGGCCACGTTGCCAACGCCAAAGATGTCTACCGCATTCTGATAGGCCTCCAGCCAGCCCTCGTACGACAGATGCTTGGCCTTGCCCGGGTTGGTCACCGCAAACAATCGCTTGTCGTTGGCTTCCATTTGCATCCTGATGCCCGCTAGCCCGGCATCTCTTACTCTCTGCAGTTCCTTCCGCGGCATCGCTTCGGCGATCATCTTCATGTGCGTTCGGTAGGGGAGGGCGTTGCTCATCCTCTCCACAAACCGCTCGGTGACGCTCGCCTCCGTCTCAGCCTTGGCAAAGCCGCCGCTTTGGACGCAGCCTTCGAGAAGCCTTACCCGACTGCCGTACAGCTTGAAGGCCTCCCCCGTCTCATCCAGATTGATGGTGACGGGGCGGTTGAGGCCGACGGCGCGGCCCTGTTCCTGCGTGAGGTTGTAGTTGCAGAACTTGCACTCCTCGCCAGTGGTGAAGTACTCGCAGAACTTCACGGGGAGCACAGCGTAGCAACGCCGTTTCAATTCGACAAGTTCCGCCGCCGGCGTCCCCTTGCTTGTCTTTAGCTCTAACATGCGGTTTTCGAGAGGAGGAACGTGGAGGTCGACGTCGACCATCTCCTCACCGTCGAAAAGGGCTAATTTCCCTTCTTTTACTTCTCTAATGGTGTAGGTGCTGTGCTCCCTGCGGTAGAGAGGGAAGCTCAGACCGCTGTTCATAAAGAGGGGTTCCGGGCGCAGCATGGCGCCCTCCTTGAACCGCCACGGCGTCTCCTTCTTCAAGCGCTCCAGCGTGTAGTCCTCGTCGAGGGTCAGGTAGCTGCCATGAGCGGCTATTCGCCAGACGCTCGCCTTGTCGATGTCCTTGCTGTCTCTCAGCCCCCGGCTGAAGACGTCCCATTTGACGATGACGTCTCTGGGAACCGTGGGGTACTTTTTCTCCAACTCGTCTATGCGTGTCATTGCGTTTTCCTCCTGTTATGTCTATTTGGTGACCGCCATGAACTGACTCAATCCTACGACAACAAAAGACGATTGTAGTGGAGAGCATGCCTTGCCACATCGTGGAAAATACTTATGTCTCTGAGGCGACGCTTATTACGTATTACGTATTTCCCCCTTCGCAGAAAAGGACGCCAGTCTCGACCACATATCTGGCAAGAACGGCACGGGAACTGATGCCGAGCCGGGTGTAGATGTGGTCCAGGTGAGTGCTGACAGTGCGCCGGCTGAGGGTCAAACGATCCGCGATCTCGGCTGTCGTCAGACCCTCGGCAATCAAGCGGGAAACTTCGAGCTCGCGCCCGCTGAGGCGGACTCCGCCGGGACGAGTCTGGCGGGTAGCGGGTGGGGAGCAACCAAGCCTCTGAAAGAGTTCACGAGCGCGGTCGGCGTAGCGCCGGGCCCCAAGGCGCTCGAACGTAATCAGGCTCAGCCGGACAGCGTCAATCGCCACTTGCGGATGTGCTATTCCTGCCGATGTGCCCCGATCTAAAGCGGACCTTGCAGCCTCAAACGGAATCTCTAGAAGAGTGAAAGCCTCTTGCGCCCGAGCCAGGCAGTCCATTGCTGCCGCCTCTTGACCAAGAGCCCGCATGGCAAGGCCCTCAGCCCGGGCGAAGAGAGCCGCCACGTAGGGCGTGCTATTCGTGCTCAGACCGCTCAGCTTGCGAGCTGTTTTGAGTGCGCTTTGCGGGTCCCCGGCAGCCACCTGCGCTTCAGCCAGCAACATCAACCCTGCCGGCATAGCTGCAGGGATCACGCTAGGGCGGCCGTCTGCCAATGTGGACGAACAGTCGAAACGCTTCGCAATCCCCAGCGCGCGCTCTGATTGCCCCATTTCGATGGCAGTAGTCGCCTCAACGAATTCAACGGCACTGAGTACCTGCCTATCGACCTGTCTCAAACTGTAAAGGGCTGTCCTTGCCTCTGCAATGCAAGCCTCAGCCTCGCATAAATCTCCCTGGAAAGCTAGAACCAGCGCTCGCTCGGCCAATGAGTAGGCCAATTCGCTAGGATGTCCCATCCGGTGGGCTAGCGAAATGGCCTTTAGGCTCTCGCGCCACGATTCGTCCCAAGCACCAGCCATGAAGTGGGCGCGAGCCAAACGAGGTCTTACGAGGAGCTCCAAATGGGGTGCACCCAGGCGCTGGGCCAAAGTCAGGCCGGCTTCGGCATGGCAACGCGTAGATTTGTGGTCGCCCAGGCCCATGCTTACGAAGGCCAGCACGCTATGGCTGCGACAGCATATTGCTAGCTCCTGTGCCCGTTCGCCTATTACCAGAGCGTGTGCGGCATGTTCGCGGCTGATAGCAAGTTCACCCACAGAGATGCTGTACCTGGAGGCAACGAGACTAGCCCTGGCTTCCGCTTGCGGCGACCCCAGCTTCTCGGCGACAAACAGCAACTCCGTGGCCTTCTCCGCTAAAGCAGCGATATCTCCGAGCCTATAGAGAAGACTGCAATGGGCGAAATATAGGTCAACCAACTCCTGACATGGCCCGTGGCCCGTCAACGCC
>JAUSEJ010000501.1 GCA_030650265.1 Dehalococcoidia bacterium
ACTGGCGCCTTCACGCCAATTCGTGAGCTCTTCGCCTCAGTCCCAGAAGCCAGAATAAGAGGATATACGCCCGGGCGCTTCTCCTTCAACGTCAAGGGTGGACGCTGCGAGGCCTGCCACGGCGAAGGCTTTGTCGAGATCGAGATGCACTTCCTCCCCGACATCACCATTCCCTGTGAGATCTGCAAAGGGAAGCGCTATAACCGGGAGGCCCTCGAGATCACTTACAAGGGGAAGAACATTGCCGAGGTGCTGGACATGACCGTCGAGGAAGGCCTCGAATTCTTCCAGCATTTTCCCCAAGTTCGGTCGAGGTTGTCCACGCTCAACGAGGTTGGCCTTTCCTACATGAAGCTCGGCCAGCCGGCCACCACCCTCAGCGGCGGCGAGGCTCAGCGGGTCAAGCTGTCTACCGAACTATCACGCCGGGCCACGGGTAGGACCCTGTATATCCTCGACGAGCCTACCACCGGTCTCTCTTTCGAGGACGTAGCCGCCCTGCTGCGAGTCCTTCAGCGATTAGTGGACACAGGTAACACGGTGATTCTCATCGAGCACCATCTCGACCTGATCAAGAACGCCGACTACATCATCGACCTCGGCCCGGCCGGCGGCAATGCCGGCGGCTACCGGATCGCCACCGGCACACCCGAGGAAGTCGCCAAGGTCGAAGCTTCTCATACGGGAAAGTACCTGAGGCAGATACTTCAAGTGAATTTAGATTGATCATAGCACACAATTTGCGCGATCGTCTACCGATCAGGTCCTGAAGTTTCGAAACAAATTGGGGCGCCAGCGTATCCCGCTCGTCCCCTGAGGCACGGATTGACTCCGCTAGCACAAAAAAACACAAGCACGATCCTTCCATTGACGGATCGTGCCTGCAGAAATCCAAGAATCCAAAAATGCGCTGCGAAAACGTTTGGAAATTAGCCCGATTGGAAACGCCAACTACTCCTTGGTGGGCTCTTCCTTAGGCGCCGGGGTTTCCGCCTTTGGCCCAACCTTGTCGTCGAAGATCGTGGCGTAGCGCGAGAGCGATGCAGGATTGCTCGGCTTGAACTCTGCCGGCTTCTCCTCATTGGACTCCGCCTCATCCAACTCCGCCTCCGCGGCCTTTTCGTCTGTCCTGTTCTCCTCCGTCTTGTCCCGCCAGGGCCAATCGGTCCCCTCAACCCGGGTTGCCCAGCCAGTGTAGCTCTTGCTCAGCACCGTGTATGAGCTAGCCATAATACGCTTGCCCGTCCCCTGGCAGTGCGGACACGTTGTATCATCAGTGGCCTGGCTAAACGTTCTCACCGCCTCATAAACTTTGCCACAGTCCTTGCAGCGAAAATCATACCTTGGCATCTTGTTTTACCCCCTCTAATATGCCGAATTCAAAATTTCCGTCCCTATACTCCACGTTCACGTGGCCTCCCGCCCTCAATTTCCCTTCGAGAATCTGCAAAGAGAGAGGCTCCAGAATTGCTTGTTGGATCATCCGCTTCAGAGGCCTCACTCCATAATCCGGGTCAAACCCCTCCACCGCCAGGGCCTCTTCGGCCGCCATACTAAGCCCGATCGTCATGCCCTTCTCGGCCAGTCGCTTGCTCGCCTGTGCCAACTGCAACTTCACTATGAGTTTGATGTCGTCGATGTCGAGGGAGCGGAAGGTGATAATGGCATCGACGCGGTTGAGAAACTCCGGGCGAAACTGCTCCCTAAGGGCCTTCTGCAACTCTGCCTTGAGATCCATGTCGGGGCGGCTGGTCGTCTCCTGAAATAGCCTGCCACCAACGTTGCTGGTCATGACGACAATGGTGTTCTTGAAATCGACCAACCTACCGTGACCATCGGTCAGCCGTCCATCCTCAAGGATTTGGAGGAGAATGTTGAACACGTCGGGATGCGCCTTCTCGACCTCGTCCAGAAGCACTACTGAGTAAGGCCGCCGCCTTACCGGTTCCGAAAGCTGTCCACCTTCGTCAAAGCCAACGTAGCCCGGAGGGGCGCCAATCAGACGAGAAACAGAGTGCTTCTCCATATACTCGCTCATGTCCAGTCGAACCATAGCCCGCTCATCGTCAAACAGGAACTCCGCCAGGGCCCGGGCCAGTTCAGTCTTGCCAACCCCTGTCGGTCCGAGGAAGATGAAGCCGCCAATCGGTTTCGTTGGCTCATTGAGGCCGGCTCTCGCCAGACGAATCGCCCTCGACACGGCCCCGATCGCTTCGTCCTGTCCCACCACCCGCCGCCGAAGACGCGCCTCCATAGTTACGTATTTCTCGGCCTCACCTTCTAGCATACGCATGACAGGAATTCCTGTCCACTTGCTTACGACCTTGGCAACGTCCTCTTCGTCAACTTCCTCTTTGAGCATCTTGCTAACTTCCTGCAACTCGTCAAGACCCCGCTCTTCTTCCCTGAGCAGCCGCTCAAGATCAGCCAGCGCGCCAAAGCGAATGTTGGCAACCTTGGCAGAATCCTGCGCTCGCTCGGCCACATCGGCAATAAACCGCTGCCAGTCGATCTGCTCGCGCAGCCGCCGGATTCGCTCGATCGCCGCTTTCTCTTTGAGCCATAGTTCTCTGGTGCTGTCCCTCGTTGCCCTTAGTTCACCGAGTTCAATTTCCAGCTTAAATAGGCGATCACGGGTTAGGCTCTCCTTCTCCTTACTCAGGCCTGCCTTCTCCACTTCGAGCTGGACGATCCGCCGCTCCATCTCGTCCAGTTGAGTAGGCATACTCTCGATTTCGACCCTCAACCGTGCCGCAGCCTCGTCGATCAAGTCGATCGCCTTGTCAGGGAGAAATCGACTGGATATGTAGCGCTTCGACAGCGTGGACGCCGCTACCAGTGCCGCATCCCTGATTGTCACACCATGATGAATTTCATAGCGTTCTTTCAGGCCGCGCAGGATACTGATTGTCTCCTGCACCGAAGGCTCGTT
>JAUSEJ010000505.1 GCA_030650265.1 Dehalococcoidia bacterium
GATTCAACTCCTCGAATTTCCCAATTCATCGTCGGCCGAACGGAATATCCGCGAAATCCATTAATCAGCGCCATCTGCGGTTCAGACAACCACGCACTCGCCCACACCAGCACGAGACACCCCTACTTGACATAATGTGTAACGGCGACGAAGCTTCAGCCGATTCACTTGCCTCTGCCTGCTTGACGGAGGAGAGGGGGTTGTGGTAAACCTGGAGTAGAGCCCAACGGCAAGAAACAGGGGATACTGTAGTCTATCCCTTGACGAAAGAGAGCATGGATCAAAACCTAATTAGAAATTTTTGCATAATCGCCCATATCGACCACGGCAAGTCGACTCTGGCCGACCGTTTTCTCGAACTCACCGGCACCATAAAGCAGCGCGATATGGAGGCCCAGGTGCTGGACCAGATGGACCTCGAGCGGGAAAAGGGCATCACGATCAAGGCACAGGCGGTTCGAATGGACTACCTGGCAGACGACGGTCTGACCTATGAACTGAACTTGATCGATACCCCCGGCCACGTGGACTTCACCTACGAGGTGTCGCGCTCACTAGCCGCCTGCGAGGGAGCTATTCTGGTGGTGGACGGGGCCCAGGGGATCGAGGCTCAGACTCTCGCCAACGTCTATCTGGCCCTTGAACAAGACCTGGTGTTGATTCCCGTAGTCAACAAGATAGATCTGCCCAACGCCGAGCCTGAGAAGGTGGCCAGAGAGATCGAAGATGTCATTGGCCTCAAGCGGTCCGAGATCATTCTCGCCTCGGCCAAGGCGGGGCTGGGAATACGCGAGGCTCTCGAAGCCGTGGTTAAACACATCCCTCCGCCGAAGGGAAATCAGCGACAGCCACTGCGCGCCCTGATCTTCGATTCAAAGTACGATTCCTATAAAGGCGTGATCGCCTACGTAAGATTGTTCGATGGCTCGATCAATGTGCACGACAAGATCAAGATGATGTCAACGGGGAAGGTTCTGGAAGCACTGGAGGTCGGCGTCTTCAAGCCCTTCCTGTCTCCGGTGGAGCGGCTTTCCGCTGGCGAAGTGGGCTACGTTGCCACGGGTTTGAAAAACGTGAGGGAGAGCCAGATGGGCGATACCATGACGCTGGCCGACAATCCAGCATCGCTTGCTCTACCTGGCTACAGGCCGGCCAAGCCAATGGTATTTGCCGGACTGTATCCGGTTGAAGGCAATGACTACCAGTTCTTGCGCGACGCCCTCGACAAACTGAAACTCAACGACGCCTCCCTCGTCT
>JAUSEJ010000511.1 GCA_030650265.1 Dehalococcoidia bacterium
CTGCGGGATAGGTCACTCGCCAAATATTGCAATAGCTCCAGAGTCGACTCGTCGGCCCAATGCACGTCGTCAATGAAAAGGACCACTGGAGCCTCTTCGGCCAGTCGTTTGAGACGGCGGTCCACCGCTCCGAAGAGACGGGTCTTCTCCAGAGCGGGGTCGCCAAGTGACTCCGGCGGAGGAAGCTGGACGCCATCGAACAAGCGTCCGAGGTGCGAGAGGCCGGCTACAAGAGCCTTCAGGTCGGCTGGATCCAGACTGCGCAGCAGAGGGTCAAGGGCGCCAATTACGGGAGAGTAGGCCAACCCATTGCCCAGCGGCAAGCCACGCCCTTCGAGCACGGTGAAGCCACGGCTTCTTGCCAACGCAAGGCATTCCTGTGCCAAGCGGGTCTTGCCGATCCCGGGCTGGCCAGTGAGGAAAACCGCATAGCCATGTCCCTCGGCGGCGAGAGCCAATGTGTTGGTGAGGCAGCTTAGCTCGTCGGCACGCCCTAAGAAGGGCGACGCTTTTCTAGGGCTTAAAGGCCTTCGAGGCGCCGGACTGGTTTTGCGGTGCACAAGTTGCTTGTCCATCCCCAACCACCCTCCAAGCAGATACAAGGCAAGTGGCGCTAGGCAAAGCAGGAACTCTAGAATGTTGCCATTATACCCTGTTTGGGAGCGGGAGTCCACCGCAGGTAATCGAAATGGCTGAAGCAAGCTAATCGATTAGGGCAGCCCCAAACTCTTCCATTTTGCATCTACCCGCCGCTTGATCTCCGGGTCCATGACGATGTCGTTGGGCCAGGGGCGAGGATGGCCGTCGATGGCGGTCTTCTTGGTGGCGTCGATGCCCATCTTCGATCCATAATGGGGAGTGGGCGAAGAGTGGTCGAGGGCGTCTAGTGGGCCGTCGATTATCACCACGTCTCGCCTGGGGTCGACGTTGTTGCCCACCCGCCAGATGACCTCGCCGAGATCCTGAACATTGGTTCCCTCGTCGACGATGATGATGGTCTTGGTCAGCATCATGAGCATCAGGCCCCAAATCGCGTACATGACTTTCTTGGCCTGGCCCGGATAGCTCTTCTTGATGGAGAAGATCACGATATTGTGGAACACTCCCTCGAGGGGCATGCTCATGTCGACTACCTCCGGCAAGAGCATCTGCAGCAGCGGGAGGAAGAAACGCTCCACGACCTTGCCGAAATAGCAGTCCTCCATTGGTGGCTTCCCGACGATGGTGGCCGGGTAGATGGGGTTCTTGCGGTGTGTGATGCCGGTAAGATGAAAGACGGGATAGCGGTCGACGAGTGAGTAATAGCCAGTGTGGTCGCCAAAGGGCCCCTCTTCTCGCCTCTCCGCCGGGTCGACGTAGCCTTCGAGGACGATCTCGGCTTCGGCGGGTACTTCGAGGTCGACCGTTTTGGCTTTGACCAGGTCCACTCTGTCGCGACGCAGCCATCCAGCGAAAACCAGTTCGTCGATTCCATGAGGCAGGGGAGCGGACGCGGAGAAGATCGTCGCGGGGTCGCCGCCAAGAGCGACTGCCACTTCCAGTCGCCGGTTTTGCCTCTCGCTCTCCCGGTGATGGGCGGCGCCGCCCTTGTGAAGGTGCCAGTGCATGCCGGTGGTTCTGCTGTCGAACACCTGCATCCGGTACATTCCCATGTTTCGCTTTCCCGAGGCCGGATCGCGACTTATGACCATTGGCAATGTAATGAATCGCCCGCCATCTTCGGGCCAACATTTCAGAATGGGCAAAGCGTCAAGCGAGGGATTATCGGTATTGACAACTTCTTGACAGGGGGCTTTAGCGACAATCTTGGGTGTGTAGCGGCCAAGGTCGATTACCTGAAAAAGCTTCTGCAGTTTCTCGACTATCGATGTCGGTAGGTCGGTGCTGATGAGACCGCGCATTCTGTCTGCCAGATCCTCGATCTTGTCTACGCCCAGAGCCCAGGCCACCCGGTCAAAGCTCCCGAAGGCGTTCATCAGCACGGGCATGGAGTGACCCTCGACGTTTTCGAAGAGTAGGGCTACATTGTTGTTCTTAGATTTGCATATGCGGTCGGTGATCTCGGTGATCTCTAGATCGCTACTCACCGGCGCCACGATGCGTTTGAGCTGGTTCCGTTTTTCTAGAAGCGCGATGAAGTCGCGCAGGTCTTTGAACGCCATGTTCTCCCCTAACAGTCTATTCGGTCGCCATTATAGCACAACTTTCGAAAAACATTGAAAACTTGACCCAATATGTGCTTTTTTTCACTTGCGTTTTCCTTGAGCCTTTGGTATACTCGCTTCTGGCGCTGAGGGGACTGGTTGTAGAGGCGCCGGTTACTAAGAGGGGAGGTCAGAAATGCTGGCCAGCTACGGCTACATAGCCATCTTCTTGGCAATCTCGCTGATCTTTCCGATGATGCCCCTTATTATCGCCCGCTATGTCAGCCCAAGAAAGCCCGACCCGATTAAGATCTCGACGTATGAGTGCGGCGTCGCAACGGTCGGGAGAACTTGGGTTCAGTTCAACGTTCGCTACTACTTGTACGCTCTGATCTTTGTTATTTTCGACATCGAAACGATCTTCCTCTATCCTTGGGCTGTGGCCTTCAGGCAATTGGGCCTTTATGCCTTCGTCGAGATGCTCGTTTTCGTTGCTATCCTTGTGGTTGGCTTCGTTTACGCTTGGAAGAAGAAAGCGCTGGAGTGGAGTTAGTATGCCGCTGAGCGATGGCCGCAACGGCCGGACACCGATAGACGAGTTCTTCCGCGAAGGAAACACCGAGGTTGAACCACTGGTTCGGCTGGAGCAGGTTCCTTTTGGCGATACTCCCATCGAAGAGCAGATTCAACAGAGCATCCTTATTACGACGGTCGACAAGATGCTTAATTGGGGTCGAAAGTCATCTGTGTGGCCTGTCTCCTTCGGTCTCGCTTGCTGCGCCATTGAGATGATTGCGGCGGGCACCGCTCGCTTCGATATCGCTCGCTTCGGGATGGAATTGTTTCGGGCATCGCCGAGGCAGGCAGACCTGATGATCGTGGCGGGGACTCTAACCTGGAAGATGGCCCCGGTGTTGAGAAGAGTCTACGATCAGATGCCCGAGCCGAAATGGGTATTGGCTATGGGCACGTGTGCGACTAGCGGTGGCGTCTTCGCCGATAGTTATAGCGTGGTTCCCGGCGTCAATCTAATCGTGCCGGTCGACGTATATGTTCCCGGCTGTCCACCTCGACCCGATGCGCTTTTGCAGGGTTTGATCATGCTTCAGGAGAAGATAGGTAAGTTGACGATAGCGCCGAAGAAGGGGCAGAGCTGATAATATGACAAAGACCCTGTCGCCGAGCTTCGCTGCCGGGATTGTGGGATCAAGCATACCCAATGCTCTTCCCAAGGTCATAGAGGACACTCTGTGGGTCGAGCGCAATTCCTTGCTCGAAGTCGCCAGACTTTTAAGGGGCGCCCCCGAGTTTGACCTTGATTTTCTATCGAGCGTGACGGGGGTAGATTGGCATCCGACTCATTTTGAACTCGTATACCATCTTGTTTCCCTTACGCATAACCATAGTCTGGTTCTCAAGACGAGAACATCGGACCGGGCAAACCCGGTCGTTCCGTCCCTGGTCTCAGTATGGTGCGGCGCAAACCTGCAAGAGCGGGAAGTCTATGACCTGATGGGAATTGGCTTCTCGGGTCACCCGAATCTAAAGAGGGTCCTTCTTTGGGATGAGTTTGTAGGTCATCCCCTGCGCAAAGATTTCGTGCCAGGGAGTCATTAGAGACAAATGGCTCTAAGAACCGAACCTTTTATCGTTAATATTGGCCCGCAACATCCCAGCACCCACGGCGTGTTTCGGATGATCACTACGCTTGATGGTGAGGTAATAGTCGATCTCGAGCCGGTGATGGGCTACCTTCATCGAGGCGTGGAGAAGCTGGCGGAGGAGAGGACATATGTCCAGAGTATCCCCTTCACCGACAGGCTCGACTACCTCTCGGGGATGTCGAACAACCTTCCCTATGTGATGGCCATCGAGAAGCTGGCAGATATAAAGGTTCCCGAGCGGGCCGAATACATTCGGGTCATTATGGCTGAGCTACAGCGCCTGGCGAATCACCTCGCTGCGGTTGGTTTCTTTGCCAACGATATGGGCTGTTCGGCAACGCCACTGGTCTACATGTTCCGCGAGCGAGAGCGCATTCTGGACCTATTCGAGATGACCTGCGGTCAAAGGTTGACGGTGAACTACATGCGTCCGGGCGGCGTGAGCCAGGATCTGCCAGAGGAATTCATCCCCATCGCCAGGCAACTGGTGGCAGATATGCCCGCCCATATTGAAGAATACGAGAGGCTGCTGGTCGAGAACGAGATTCTGGTAGCGAGGACCAAAGGCGTAGGGATCCTCACGCGAGAAATGGCGATCAACTCCTCGGCATCAGGACCGGTTCTGCGAGCCAGCGGGGTCAATTGGGACCTCCGGAAGGATAATCCCTACTCCATCTATGACCGATTCCAGTTTAACGTGGTGACCGGGACGGGTTGCGATGTTTGGGAGAGATACCGGGTTCGGGTAGGCGAAATGTGGCAGTGCCTCCGCATTATCGATCAGGCTTTGAAAGATATTCCGGCGGGCCCGATTAAGGCTGATGTTCCGAGGCTGATTCGACCGCCGGTCGGGGAGGCCTACGTGGCGGTGGAGTCCCCCAAGGGTGAGCTCGGGTTTTATTTGATTAGTGATGGATCGGTGGCGCCGTATCGCTTTAAGATTCGCTCGCCATCTTTTATCAATCTGACTTGTCTGCGCGAGATGGTTGTGGGCTGGAAGGTTGCCGACGCCATCGTC
>JAUSEJ010000517.1 GCA_030650265.1 Dehalococcoidia bacterium
ACTGGCGAGAAGTTCCTTGCAGGCTGCAGCAAGAACAGGCAGTACCTTCTTGAAGTCGCCGACCACACCGTAGTGAGCCATCTTGAAGATTGGCGCATCTGCATCGCGGTTTACAGCTACAACGGTTTTCGAGCCCGAGCAACCGGCCATATGCTGCAAAGCGCCGGAGATGCCAATTGCCACGTAAAGGTCAGGGCTGACGATCTTGCCAGTTAGGCCGATTTGAAGCGTGGATGGAATGATATTAGAGTCCACAGCGCCCCTCGATCCGCCTATCGCGGCCCCGAGTATCTTGGCAAGTGCCTCAACCATGTGCATGTTTTCGACGCTGCCAACGCCACGACCGGCAGACACGACGATGGGAGCATCCTCCAGCCTGACACCCTCAACCTCCGCTTTGACCTTGTCAACCACTCTGGCCCTTACGACCGAGGCGTCAATGCCGGCAGACACTGTGATTACCTCTCCTTTGCGGGAAGCGTCAGCTACCGCCGGGCAGATCGCCTTCGAGCGAATAGTCGCCATCTGCGGGCTAGATGCCTCGCAAATGTAGACCGCCTGGGCGTTGCCGCCGTAAACCGGCTTGGTAGCAAGCATGAGTTTCGAATCAGGATGAAGGTTAAGGTCGATACAATCTGTAGTTAGGCCGGTCTTCAGCCGGAAAGCCAACCGCGGCGCCAGTTCCCGCCCGGTGGCCGTATGCCCGAGAAGCAGAACATTCGGAGTATGCTCTTTGACCACTTTCTCCAAAGCCGCCACATAGGCGTCGGCCTGATACTTCTCCAGTAGCGCATCGTCCACCGCAAGAACACAATCGGCGCCCAGAGCAAGCAGAGCGTTCCCGAAACCGGCAATGCCTTTGCCCATCACGACCGCCATCAGTGGCTCGCCCAAGCCATCGGCCAGGCACCGGCCAACGCCGAGAAGCTCGGCGGAAATGCCTGACAGCGCGCCATCGGCTACCTCGGCAACTACCATGACCCCTTGATTATCCGCCATTTAAATGCCTCCTATGTAATAAGGTAATTAGATTAGCTTGGCCGCCCTCAGTGCCTTGGCCAAATTGGCCGCCATCTCCTCGACCGTCTCGCCTTCCATGATATCGCACTTGCCTTCTCTGACTGGAACGAAAAGCTTGACAAGCTTCGAGCGGACGCCGGCTGCCCCAACAGACGAGGGATCCAATCCAAGGTCAGCCGCCTTCCACACGATAAGCTGCTTGCGAGCCGCTGTCATGATGCCCTTTAGCGTAGGGTAGCGCGGCGTATTGATCTCGTTGCTGACCGAGATTACCACTGGCAAGGGCACCTCGATAACTTCATAGCCGTCGTCGACAACGCGCTGGATCGTGGCGGTGGCATCGGACACTTCGATGCCTCTCACTGGCATAACCGCCGGCATGCCGAGCAACTCGGCCAGGCCCGAGCCTACCTGGCCCGCATCCCAGTCGGCGGCCTGCCGACCCGTGACGACAAGGTCACAGGCGCCAATCTTGTTGATAGCTGCTGCCAGGACGGTCGCCGTGGTGCTGCTATCGCCATCGGCGAACGCGGGATCGTCCATGAGGACCCCTTCGTCACAGCCCATCGCGACCGCCGTCTTCAGCGCCTCGCCGGCTTGCTTTGATCCCATGCTGATGACTGTTACTTTACCGCCAGACTTCTCCTTCAATTTGACCGCTGTCTCGATAGCGTTTTCGTCGAAGGGACTGATCTTGGGGGGCACACCTTGCGCCGGAACTACTTTGTTGGTCGCCGAATCGATTTTGAACTGCGCCGTCGGAGTCTCGGGATCTGGAATCTGCTTGATGCAAACCACAATGTTCACTATTGTTTCCCTCCGCCTTTAGTAGTAATTGAGAGGTCGGAATCACGATCTAGCGCTAACTGTTTGCTGACAGGCCCTGCCGCAAACAGGGACAGTAAATCAATCACCCCCCTTGAAGTTCCCAATTCAATCCATCTGTATGAAGGACTGAAAGCCACTTGCTAAGAGCTAACCATAGCGAAAGAGGATACCAAAACCACCTCTCGGGTAGTCCCAGGTAATGGCGCCTTTGTCACAGATGATCCGGCAGGTTCCGCATTCAAGACAACCTTCGTAGCGGAACTTCACTTGCTCATTCTCGAGAACATAGCATACAGCAGGACAAGCGAACAAACAGGCTTTGTGATCACAGGGTTTACAGATATCGTAATTTACGGTTATGTGGGCTTTCTCGTCCACATCGTACTTGTTGAGAGCAAGCCTATCGTCGATCTTGATGATAGGAACGTCGTCGTTGGTAGTTTTCATAATGCCCGCACCCCCTGCAATCCGTCTTTGAGCAGATCGAGATAAGAAACCTTGCTCCTCTTGAGCGCCTCTCTCATAACCTTCGACATCTTCTTCTTTGGCTGCCCATCGACGTTGAAGATGCTTTCTGCAATGCTAGCCACAAGGTTGGGATAGGCATCGAACATCCTCTGGTTCTCGAGGAACTGTGGCGCCCCTTTGTAGGTCTTAAAGTCCTGCAGCACGAACGACTCATTCAGCAAACTCTCGTAGTGGGAAAGGGAAGCAGCAGAGAAGTCCCCTCTCTCTTTAGCCAACTTGACGGTCTCGGCCGCTGCTATGCCAGAAGAGATGGCAAAATTGGCGCCCTCAAGGGTAAGACCGGTCAGGCAGACAAAGCCGGCCGCGTCGCCTACCACAAGCATGCCATTAGTACAAAGTTTCGGCTGCATCTCGAGGCCACCCTCCGGAATGAGGTGGGCAGAGTACTCCACAACCTCGCCACCTCTGACAAGGTTGCGAATCGCCGGGTGCTGCTTGAATTCCTCGATCATATCCGCCGGGCGTTTGCCGGATTTTCGCAAAGCGGCAATATTGCATACCAAACCCAAAGAGAGACTCTCCTTGTTGGTATAGAGGAAGGCGCCTCCCGCCACGCCTTGTGTACACCAGCCAGTATACTCGTTGGCCATACCCTCATCGCCCGATAGGCCAAATCGCTCTTCAATAACCCCGCGAGGCAATTCGATGACCTCTTTGACGCCCGTAGCAACGTGATGGGCCTGCAACTCCCCCCGCAGCTTGGCCTTCTGCGCCAGTATAGAGTTTGCCCCATCCGCGGCGATCACCACGTCCGCCGGCATCTCATCGCCACCTACCTTTATCCCGGCTACCTTGTCGCCTGCCCAGAGCAGGTCATCGACCAGCATGCCGGGGACAAACATTACCCCTGCTTCTTCGGCCTTCTCGACAAACCATTTGTCGAACTTGGCTCTCAGCACCGTGAAACCATTGTATGGCGGCCGGCTGAATTTGCCCGACTTAAAATCCATGGACACCGACGAATCTTCGGTGACAAAACTAATGATCCGGCGATTGATGTAGCGCTCGACCGGGCCTTCCTCCCAGAAATTCGGGAAGAGGTCGTTCAAGACCTTGCTGTAAAGCACACCACCGATGATGTTCTTTGCCCCCGGTACGGTACCTCTCTCGATCATCAGCACATTTAGACCGGCTTTGGCCATAACATACGCCGCCGCGCAGCCGGCAGGTCCAGACCCGACTACGATTGCATCGAATTTCTCATCCAATAGCTTTTCCTCCTAACGTCGGCTGCCACAGCATGAAGGGGCCAACGAATAGCGTCCAAATTGGGAAGAAGAAGAGGGAGAGACGCGCCTGACCTGAAGCCGAGCAACCGGACGAGTAGCTAGACCTAGCTTTATTCCTTTGGAGGGAAAAGCGAGGTTCCGCTCCTCGTGGTGAGGTGATGGCAGCAACCCTCGGGGTCGTCATCGAAACCTCTTCCGCGCTCTGGTACGTCTCTACACCTCTCGACTTTGAAGGGTAAGGCCAACCAATACGGGGCACAAAGGCTATAGAACATCCAGATTGATCTAGCAAAAACCTTCGCCATTATAGCCAAGGCAAAAGGAAGTGTCAAGGCAATAGCGTAGTGTGTCAGCTATATCATAACGGGCTTCTCCCCGCGATGCAAGCGGGCGGTTCGTCAGGAAATCTGCGGTTCACTTACATCATTCTCACCATACCCGTGATCTTGAGTATCGCCTCTGTTCGATCCACCGTTGATATCGTCGGCTGGTCCTTCGGCGGAAGGACGTCGTCTGAACCGCGGATGGACCGGATTATCGGATTGCGCAGATGATGAACCGACCATCGGTTCGGCGTATGTGGGAGACTATTTGCACCTGACCAGGCGATGGCCGTGCAGCCGAAGGCCTTTGCTGTCAAGAAGCTCTGTCCACCGGCTCCGGGCTCCGATGGTCGTTGGCGCCGCTTGGAGGTCGTTTTGTTCTTCTTGGGCCGTGGGTGTTCTACCTTGCTTGTCTCCAGGAGCCTGTAGGAGAACTTGTGAGCACCGCCGTCAGCCGGTAGCCACGTCAAGTCGACCATGCGGTCGCGAACGTGGTTTCGGCTTGATGGAAATCTCGACATCGCGATCCAGCGCCACGATAAATCGGAGCAGACGATCGATAGAGAATCCGGTCAGTCGCCCCCGGGCTAGTGCCGGCACTTTGGGTTGGTCGATCCCAAGGACCTCCGCCGCCCGAGTCTGCGTCATGCGCCGGGAGAGGATGATCGTACCGATAACACGAGCGAGTTTGGCCTTAACTAGCGCCTCTTCTGGATCCTCCACCGCCAAGTCGTCAAATACGTTCCCACTGCTCTCGGTGAGACCAATGTCTGTGGAAGCGCTCATTCCCTCTGCTCCTTCTGTTGCTCGAAGTCCTCCACAGCGACACAGGCCGTCGATCAGGACAGCCTACACCTCGACTAGGCCCGTCCACACCACCGGCTCTGGTATCGGCTCGTGTTCCAGTCGCAATCCTTCAAGATGAAATGCTATTGCCTCGCGAATGTTAGCCTCCACATCCTCGTGAGTTTTGCCTGTAGCTACGCACCCCGGCAAATCTGGCACGTAGGCGGAATAATTATTCGGCGTCTGCTCGAACACAACTGCGTATTTCATCTTTGGTCTCCCTTCAAACCCGCTTGCTTGAGAATGCTATTCCAGGTACCTGGGGCTAAATCGTCGTTGGGACTACCCGCAACAGTGGCGAGTCCCGGCTTATCGGAATGTCTGAATTGGCGGTGACTACCTCGCATCCGCGCAATGGTCCACCCATTGGCTTCGAGGAGGCGAATAGCATCGCGCACTTTTGGCACACACTGATCCTCCTTGGTTAGTCAAAATTCTTTTGCGGACTCTACCTCACAGAACACCTTGTCTGCTATATCATAATTGGCTTAACCCCACGATGCAAGCGGGCTGTTCACCAGGAGTTCAGCCGTTCACTGTCGTCTTTCTCACCAAAGCCATCAACTTGAGTATCGCCTTTGTTCGGTCTGATGTCAACATCATCGGCTGGTCCTTCGGCGGAAGGACGTCGTCTGAACCGCGGATGGACCAGATTAGCGGATTGCGCAGATGATGAACCAACCATCGGTTCTGCGTAAGGGGTGGCCCTATTTGCCCCTGATCAGGCGATGGCCGCGCAAGCGAAGGCCTTTGCTGTCGAGAAGCTCCGTCCAGCGGTTGCGAGTCCCG
>JAUSEJ010000519.1 GCA_030650265.1 Dehalococcoidia bacterium
GTCTCCGGCCCTGATGATGGGCCTATGCCATCAACCCGGCGCCGGCCTTGCCGGACCATCCCGGATGGATCAGAGGCCTTGCTAGATCGTGCTCGCTTTCCCGCTCCTCCTCTCGTCCTGAAGTGGACAGCAGCCAGGCGAGATTCGAATTCAGACAGAATGAAAAACGCCATGGAGGCAGGTTAAGCAACATGGCATCGGGCGTTCTCCATCACCCAAATCCGAATGCCGACTTCAGCATCCGCCAACGTGTCTCTTAGTTTTCCGGTTACCCTTATATCACATCTCTACGACAAATTCAATATCCCTTCGCGCTTTTTGCGCCCGATGTTGCGTCAATGGCAAGCCATTGTCCTTTTTCCCCAGGACGAAACCAAAAGTTATCGGCTTTAATGCTATCGCGGTTTACTGCTGTTCCCCAGCAAAAGGAGGAGATCGCCTACGGTGACCGCCTGATCGCCCAGATGTCGCATTGGCTGAGTGGCATCGATACGGTAGCGGTTGCGGCGGCCCACCTTCTCCAGAGAAACGTAGCCGTCAGCTTGCAGGTCAGCTACTATCTTACGAACGGCGCGCTCGGTGATGCCAACTGCTTGCGCTATCTCCAGACCGGTGCTATCCGGCTTGTGGCCAATGTAGGTAAGAACCAGGCCATGGTTCGTGAGAAAAGTCCATCCGCTCATCCGCTCACCTTTGCGGATAGGCTATCACAGGTATTGACATCGCGTCAAGCCAGGCGTATACTTCTTTCATGAACATGAAAACATGATTTCTAACACATGTCTCAGTGTTCCTTTCAGCACTGCGGGACATCTGAAGTCCACAGCAGTCTTAGTTGGCAGCGTCGCCAAGTCAGGGCACTCGCGATTCCCCGAACACAGTCAACTATGAGTCAAGCAGATTTCAGACGAAACGAGAAAGGAAAAGGCAATGTGGGGCTTCAAGCAGAAATCAGCGCAAGTAGGCCTATCAAAGAAGTTGGCATTCCATCTGGCCAAAGAACGGGGGTTGAGCGATGAAGCAGCGGCCTCCCTCAGTGTGCTGGAGAAGTCTGGACGCTACGATAATCGCAGCGTTACCGACTTCCGTGTCTTTGATCCATTCAAAGTCGGGGTATCCGGCGACAAGACCCTCCAGTTCGGTGACCTAAACGCCACTAACATACTTTATCGAGGCCACTTCGAAAAGGACGGACACATCGTCCTTTTCAGTTAACGAAGACCGGGCCGAATTGGGAGATAAACAATACGCCTGCTCAAAGGGCATGCCTACATGGTAGTCGTGCCCTTTTGTCTGTTTATCGCTTGCTTGACCAGCAACACGAGTCGTGGTATCATGATGCAATTGATTCTCTGCACTGGGAATAGAAACGCTTGAATCCATTTAGTTTGAAGGAACTGCGGATAGGCGACCTGGTCGCCAGCACCCCCATTATTCAAGGCGGCATGGGGGTCGGGATCTCTCTATCCGGGCTAGCCTCTGCTGTTGCTAATGAAGGTGGCATAGGCGTCATTGCAACTGCCGGTATAGGCATGTCTGAGCCCGATTTTTACAAAGACTTTGTGGGAGCCAATAGCAGTGCGTTGCGCAGAGAAATCAGAAGAGCCAGGGTATTAACCAGGGGCATTATCGGTATCAATGTATTGGTGGCCCTCTCTAATTTCGCTGAGTTAGTGACGACGGCCATTGAAGAAGAAATCGATATTGTTTTCTCCGGCGCAGGACTCCCTCTTGACCTTCCTAAGTTTCTAAAGGGAAATAAGAAGACCAAACTGGTTCCCATCGTATCGTCCGCCAGGGCAGCCAGAGTCATATGCCGCCGATGGCTAGAAAAGTATGACTATGTCCCGGATGCTGTGGTCGTCGAAGGCCCTAAGGCAGGAGGGCATTTGGGGTTTAGACCGGAGCAGATTGACGACCCGGCGTTTGCCTTGGAAAGTCTGGTCCCTCAGGTCATCAGGGAGATCAGGGCAATTGAGAACAAATGTAATACAACTATCCCGGTTGTTGCCGCCGGTGGCCTATACACCGGAGAGGATATCTTGAAGTTTATGCACCTGGGCGCTGCCGGGGTACAAATGGCAACCCGCTTCGTCACCACCCATGAATGCGATGCTTCGATCGAATTCAAACGATCCTATATTGATTGCCGGAAGGAAGACACGGTAATAATCGCCAGCCCCGTTGGCATGCCAGGTCGGGCCATCAGAAACAGGTTCGTTGATGACATAATCGAGGGAAGAAGAAAACCATTCAAATGCCCGTACCACTGCATTAGAACTTGTAATTGCGAGAGCAGTCCCTACTGCATCGCGATGGCTCTTACAAATGCCAAGAAGGGAAGGCTACACCAGGGCTTTGCCTTTGCCGGAGCGAATGCTTATCGGGCCAGTGAACTGATCTCCGTCCACGAATTGATGCAATCGATAGCAGCAGAGTATGAGGATGCGGTAATAAGATCTACCGCAAACATGCAGCCAATAGAGGAACTGCCCAGTAGCCGCTAGGCCGCAAGCAACAAAGATACAACCCACAGGATAACGCGACAAAATTTGTTTCGTCATGATTCCCCTGACCTCTCCCCTGTTCATGTGGAAAGAATAGATTGGTCGGCACCTGAAACTTGCACTCGCCCGTTGTAGATAGTTGCCCCAGGACGCTTTCGGCTACCGGCACCCGCTATGCCGTCTTGATCAAACCATTCCCCGGTGCTATACTTTGGCCCACAAGCCGATTCTCAAGCGCGTGGGCGCCATAGGTTATCCATATCAAAGTCAAACCGGGTGGGATGGACAATGTCACAGACCGTTGCTTCAGTGCAAGGCGAAGAGCCCGACTCGTTTGGGGATGGTGATACAGTGCCTTCTTCTGCTGCTTCGGGCGCCGAAAAGGTGCCTGTGATCCCGCCATCGATCGACAGAACGCCGGACGACACGCTTGTCGACAGCCTGATGATGACCAAGATATCCCTTCCTCCCTGTCGCCTTGAACTGGTAGCCCGCCCACGGCTGCTCGAAAAACTATCATCGGGACTGAGAGGCAAGCTGACCCTCCTTTTGGCGCCAACCGGCTTCGGCAAAACCACCATGCTCTGCCAGTGGAGCAGGCAAAGTGAGCAGCCCATCGCCTGGGTCTCGCTGGAAGCAGCCGACAATGACCCGGCGCGGTTTTGGGCCTATGTCCTCGCTGCCCTACAAACGCTCCACCCCCATCTTGGCATCCAGATGCTGCGATTGTTGCGCCTGCCCCAGCCTCCACCCATGGAAGCGCTGCTGACGATCTTGATTAATGACCTGGCGGCGACGCCAGCAGACCTTATCCTGGTCCTCGACGACTACCAAAGCATAGAATCTCCGTCTATTCACGCTGCCATCGCTTTCTTGCTCGACCATTTGCCACCCCAAGTGCACCTTGTAATCGCCAGTCGGGCCGATCCTCCAATACCGCTGGCCCGTATGCGGGCCAAGGGGCAATTGACTGAACTGAAGGCCGGGGACCTCGCATTCACCAGCGAAGAGACTATTTTCTTTCTGAACGAACTCTTGCGGCTGGGTCTCTCGTTGGATGATGTTACTGCCCTGGCGAAATGCACCGAAGGGTGGATCGTGGGCTTGCAACTGGCAGGACTGGCGCTCAAGGGCTATACAGACGTTCCCAGCTTCATTAAGGCCTTTGCCGGGGGCCATCGCTACGTGGTGGACTATCTCGTGGAAGAAGTCCTGCGCCGGCAGGCGCCGCCGGTCCAAACCTTCTTACTGCAGACTTCCCTTCTGGACCGTCTCAGCGGCTCCCTATGCGAGGCGGTTACCGGTCTCGAGCGAGGCAAAGGGCAGGCGATGCTGGAGACGCTGGAGCAGGCCAACCTGTTCACCATACCTCTCGACAATGAGCGACAGTGGTACCGCTATCCTCCGCTCTTCGCCGGGGCCCTGCGAGCCTGTTTAGGACAGATTCGACCCGATCAGGCCCCGGAGTTGCATCGTCGCGCCAGCCTCTGGTACAGGGACAATGGGCTGCTCACCGAAGCTGTGAGCCACGCCCTGGCCGCCAAAGAGTTTGCTCTTGCCGCCGAACTGATCGAAGAGTCGGGCGCCGGGGCGTTTGGGCGGGGAGAGGCGGCTACTCTCATGGGGTGGCTGCGCCAGTTGCCTCCAGCCCTAGTAGCAGAGAGACCCAAGCTCCGTTTCTGGCTGGCCTACGCGCCTTTGCGCACCGCTAACCTTAAGATTTTGGAAGCGCAGTTGCGGGAGGTAGAGACTTATCTAAGCAATCGGAATCTCACGGCCTTGGATAAAGGAGCCCCGGCAAGCGAGGAAGAACCTCTTAGCAGTCAGCGCATGCTTGAGGTGTCGAAGAGGCTCCGGGCCAGGATTGCCGCCTACCGGGGGGATGCCTCCCTGGGCGAGGCGCTGTCTATTCAGACAATAGAAGACACCGTGGGCGACCCTACCGGCCGTAGTTCGGCACTGCTCGCGCGCGGCGAGGCTCTCTGGAGGCAGGGAGATGGGCTGAATGCGAGCGAGGCCTTAGCCGAAGCTAGCGCTCAAAGCCAGGCGGC
>JAUSEJ010000524.1 GCA_030650265.1 Dehalococcoidia bacterium
AGCGAATCCCTTCGATGAGGGAATCCCTATCGTCCTGCCACGTCTTGTGCCCGTTCTCTGGTATCTGGGTAACGCCACCTACGAGGCTACAGCCAACATGGCCAGTTCCAAAGACATCGACCGCTTCAGTCATGGATTGTAAGTACCGCTCATACCCTCTGTGCTTGTCCTTCCCCGGACATATCTCGGCAAAGAGCTCGCGGTCCCATACTTCGATGTTACTGTTGATACCGTCCAGTCCGGCATCCTTCAGCCTCTGTAGGTTCTTTCGGGACATGGGGGGAACGCTCATGGCGAGATGGGGTTTGTAGGAAGCTCCGCCAGCGATCCTCTCCAAAAACCGAATTTGCTGCTTGGCCTCTTTCTCGTCATCTGAGATAGCGCCACTTTGGAAGCGGCCTTCGACAATCCTAATCTCAGAAGCAAGGATTTTGTAGGCCTCGGCGGTGTCCTCCAGATTGAGGGCAATAGCGTATTTTATGCCGCGGGCTTTAGCGTGGTCGTGGGCCGCATTGTAGTTGCAGAACTTGCAGCCTTCCCCTCGACCAAGGAAATCACAGTATCTCAAGGGAGCCAAGAAAAAGCATCGATGTTTTCGCGTAATGAGGCTGGTGATTAGAGTTCCCTTGCTGGTGCGGGGCTCTTTGTCGGGCTCGTCCACCCAGTGGTTGGCGGGATTGAAGAACACGTCTTCGATATGTTCAGCACCCTCATAGATGGCGTATTTCCCATGACTTTTCTCTCTAATCTGATAAGGGCTCTTCGGATCTTTTGCGACCTTAAAGCCGACACCATTCTTCATGATCGCCTCTGCCGGGAAATGGCTATATCCTGGCCTTACCGTCTCCGGTATTTTCTTGGCCGTATCCTTCATGGTGACGTCCCGGTCGCGATGGGAGAGGAAGCCTCCAGAGCGTCTCCATGTTGCCTCCTTAGCCAAGACCTCGCTGTCCCTTACGCCATACCTCGTTAGATCCCATTTAACCAGAATCTCTCGAGCTAGATTCGGAAACTTCTTCTGCAGTTCATCGACTCGGGTCATTTCGTATCCTCCACCTTTTGGACTGATACTGTCGAAACGAATTCGGCAAGCCAATTTTGTTCCGGTGGAACAGAATCAGCCATCCATGTCCCAAGGTCTCCAGCCAACTGTAGCGCTCCTATGTCTCCGTTGTAAACCCTCGGGGAACAGCAAAACCCGCAACTCATCAGCTTGTTGAGCTTCGGGTAGAGGCCATATTCCAGCATCGCCTCATGGTGCGCCTGCGCCACATCCAGGTAATAGTCCGTTGGGGGCAGTTTCTCCCGGTTAGAGCTGTCATTCCCGTACACGGATCCGTAGGTCAGTCGCAGGTTCAGAAAAGTTGGGAATACGCCGTTCTTTATCATCCAGGTATTGCCCTCAACGTGGGAATCCCTGGCCTCCTGCCATGTCTTGTGCCCGTTTTCCGGCATGAGCGTCACTCCCGGAACGAAATTACAGCACACGTTGCCCACCCCAAACACGTCTACCGCGTCCTGGCCGGTTTCCAGATACCTATCCCGGCCCCTGTATTTCGCCTTTCCCGGACAAACCTCGGGAAATAACTTGGGGTCCCATACTTCCATACACAGGCTTAAACAATCGAGCCCTGCATCCTTCAACCGCTGCAGGACCTTCCTATTTGCGGGCTGAATGACCAGATTAAGAACAGGCTTGTGTGGAGCTCCTTTGGCTATGTTCTCGACAAAATTGAGGAGTACTTTTGCCTCTTGCTCGCTGTCGCTGATGGCGCCCATCTGAAAACGGCCTTCAATGAACCTAACGGTCGAGCTGACGATCTTATATGCCTCGGTTGTCTCCTCTAAAGTGATTGCAGCGGGGCGAAGCCCACCGACGGAGCGAGCATCTTCTTGCGTGGCATTGTAGTTGCAGAACTTGCATTGCTCTCCCCGATTGAAATACTCACAATGTCGCACGGGAGCTATCGTGAAACAGTTTTGCCGTCTCACGTCGAGTAGAGTACTAGCCAATGTACCTTTGCTGGTTCTTGGCTCTTCTGGCATCGGTTTGGGGGGAACAAAGAATATGTCGACGTCAACCTTCTCACTTCCCTCGAAAAGGCCAAATCCACCGGAATCGAGCTCTTTGATCTCGTAGGGGCTCGCCGTATCCCTTTGGATCCTAACCCCAGTGCCGTGTCTCATGTAGAACTCACCAGGTGTCAGGATGTAACCCTGCTTCGCTCTCAACGGATTCTTTTTCACCAGGTCCTGAAGACTTACGTCGTGATCGTAGCTTTGGTAAGTGCCAAAGCCTCCATCCCGTGCCCAGTTGCTAACTCTATCAAGGCCCTCAGTATCTCTGACTCCAGACCCCAAGACGTCCCATTTCACGATGACTTCCTGGGGAATGTTTGGATACTTCTTTTGCAATTCAGCAATCTTGCTCACTAGTCTTTCTCCTTGCCCCTATTGTTCTCTGAGAAAGTCCGACACCTCTCGCGATGCGGATTCCCCCATGTGAAATAAGTCTACCATGCTGTTTTCCCCAGTCACATCCCCAAGGATGGGTAATCCCAGCCTCACCAATTAGGTATTCTCAGTGATCGGAAGCAGCCCGGTCTTTGTTAGGTAATGGGTCAGGGACCAACGAGAGGTAACGCCCAGGCGAGAGTAAATCCGGCGGAGGTGCGTGCTCACGGTGAGAGGACTGAGGATCAATCGCTTGGCGATCTGAGGTGTAGTTAACCCTTCGGCAACCAGTTGGGCAATCTCAAGCTCGCGATCACTCAAAAGTCCTCCACCTGTATGGATGCGAGGTGGGCGAGGAGGCAAAATGCCCAGTCCACGGAGCAGACGACGTGTGCGCTCGGCGTGACGACGAGCGCCAAGGCGCTCGAAAACGTCCATGCATTGCCGCCCGGCACTGCATGCCGCCTCCGGCTGCTTGATGGCCAACGAAACGGCCGCCTCCAGCAGAGACCTGGCCGCCTCGAACGGCATATCCAAAGCAGTGAATGCTTCATGGGCTCTCGATAAGCAAGCAACGGCGGTTTCGGACTGGCCTAGAGACTGCCGAGCTAGGCCTTCGGCCCGTGAGGCGAGAGCGGTCAAATAAGTCGTGCCCGACGGTCCGAGTGCGGTGAGCCTATGGGCGGTCTCCAGTGCCTTTTCTGGCTGTCCCGCCGCTACCTGCGCTTCGGCCAGAAGCATTAAGCCTATTGGCAATTGTTGCGGGGGCAAAGTGTAGCGATCTGCTGTTGGCACCGACGACGAGGAAAAACTCATTGCAATTGCTAGCGCACGCGCTTCCTGTCCCCCGAGGAGGGCAAGGGCCGTCTCGGCAATGTCTACGAGGCTAAACACGCGCCTATCGACTGGCGCTCCGACAGAGAAAGCCAACCTTAGTTCGCGGATACACGCTTCAGCTTCGTGCAGTTCTTCCCGTAACGAAGAGATCAGGGCACAATTAGCCAACGCAAAGGCAAGGTCTCGAGGGTAGCCAACCCTTCGAGCCAGGGACGTTGCTTCTTTGCCTAAGCGCAGCGACTCGTCCCAGGCGCCGGACATGAACTTGGCGAGGGCCAAATAAAGGCCAAGGTAGACTTCCATGTTTGGCACACCCAGACGCTGAGCATCGGCCAGACCAAGCGCTGCATGATCGCTCATGAGCCGGTGGTCGCCAAGACGCATGCCAATGTTGGCCAACGAGGCATGAGATCGCCAGCAAATCTCCAAATCCGGTCCATCTGAGAAAGATTTGCCCAATCCTAAAGCGTGTAATGCGTGTTGGCGAGCACCGTCGATGTCGCTTTGCCACAAGCAAGAGATAGAGGCAGCTAGATGGGCTTCTGCCTCTACTCGTGGTGACGCTAACCTGTCAGCCACAGATAGCAGGTCGGCCGCCGTACCCGCTACCCCTGCTGCGTCGCCAATTCTATTGAGCAGATAGAAGCGCACAAAGTGCAGGTCAGCCAGATCTTGGCACGGCTCTTGGTCAGCTAAGGATGCCAGGCCTGCCCTTAGATGATCGTTGGCAATATCGAAGTTGCCGCGATCCCACTCCACCACGGCCATTTGGCGACGGAGACGACATGCCGCACCGGCATCGCCCGCACATTCCCGTCCTTCCGATAGAAGGACTAGCGCTTCGTTCCAAACCCCGATGGCAGCGCCTCCATCGCCAACTCGTGCCCACACCTCGCCGAGTCGCTCCAGTATCCATGGGAGCAAAGGCTTGTCAAAACATGTCACTCCAGACGCGACATTGCCCTCACGAACCAGCGCCAGCGCATGGCCGTAATGTCGAGCAGCCCTCTCGTTGGCAAAGACAGAGCGTGCTCTCTCCCCTGCGGACAAAAAAACTGTTAGCGCGCGCCCACAATCCACACCAGGACCGGCGCCGTGATAGTGGCTAGCCAGACGGTTTATATCGTCCGGTCGCCCCGTTGCGGACGACTCGATCGCTTTGATTGCCGCAATATGGGCCCGCCGGCGAACCATTTCCGGCAGTTCCGCATAGGCAACCTCCTGAATGAGTGGGTGAGTCATGCTATAGATTACGTCTGACCCATCAATGTTTTCGGCTACTAACCCCGCCGCCAGCAATCGCTGCAACGACTCGAGGAAAGTTTCTTCCTCCAGGGCGGCAGCAGCCAGTAGAAGAGAGTGTGGTGTCGCATCGCCCATGACGGCAATTAGGCCGAGCAGACGCCTCTCCTCCAGCGCCAAACGCTCCAGACGCTCGAGAATGAGGCTTCTAATGCTTGGCGGTAGAGCTGTCGCTCCGTCGGCATTAAGGTCCCATCCACCTCTCTCGGAAGGGTCGCGTACGAGGTCGCCGGACTCCAGGAGAGCAGCAACGAGAGCTTCGACGAAGAGTGGAGTTCCGTCCGCGCGAGATTCGAGAAGCTGGAGAAGGCTAACCGGCGCTTCTCCGCCTAGAATGCCCTTAACCAGCGTCCCCACTGAATTTGGGTCGAGGCGGGGGATAACCAACTCCTCTGCTAGCCCTTGCCGCAACAGCGGACCTACTAACGCTCTCAAGCCGCGAGAAGTATCGGAGGAGTCCGCGCTGT
>JAUSEJ010000526.1 GCA_030650265.1 Dehalococcoidia bacterium
CAGTAATCATCACAAATTCATTGAGAATCCCTCGTCGCTCCGCTCGACCGGCTTTCTGATATCGATGCCTGATTGCCGATGCAAATTCGTGTACGCTGCTTCTTGACATACTTTCCACCGCAGTCTCCTTCGGTAACAGTAGTTATGATGCAACGATACACCTTTCGGTAACAGTTATTATGATGCAATTCGGGAGGTTGACATGATAATGCTGCAGGTGTTACTATCCGGCAAGCTACGGAATAAACTTCAGTCTGGCAATTGCTAGTATTGAGACCAGTTACACGGGGTATGATTGAAGCGTAGACAATTAGTCAACTTTACAAAGGACTGGCTTTGGCTGATAATTCTCGGAGGGGTTCTTTGTAGCCTGTCTAGCTACGAGCAAAGTAGAGGGCTACCTCGAATCTACGAGGCCTCAACTACCATTATACTGGGCAAAGTCACGTCAAACGCCAACCCGGACCAGGGTAGCGTTTTTGCCAGTAAGGCCATGGCTTTGACCTACAGAAAACTAATCACCTCTCGCCCCATGCTCGAAGGAACCATAAGGAGTCTGAACCTCGAAGGTAAGTTTGATGCCAATCAGTTGGCAGGGTCCGTCACTGTGCAAACCGAAGTCGACACCTCGTTGCTCATTATTCGAGTAAGGGGTAAGGATACCGAGCTTATAGCGCGCCTGGCAAACGGCATTGCCGCCGAACTTATCAAACAGAGTCCTCCCTCTCCTCAGGGTTCCCTTGGTTCCGTCGGGACTTTCGTGTTGAGGCAGATGAGCAATCTGGATGTAGAGATATCGTTACTACGGCAACAGATCAGGGACCGACAGGCTACCGCGGGAGGGGCGGCCACGGCTACCGCCACGGCGGAAGACCTGGTATCTCTCCAGACCAAATTAGGTTCGGCGGAGGACAGATACAATTTGCTTCTCCCCATTCGCACAGGCCTGTCAAGCAACTATATCAGCGTTGTCGAAGGGGCTCTGACGCCAACCATCCCAATCAGTCCGAATACCACCCAAAATGTTCTTATCGCTGGCCTTCTCGGCTTTCTCCTTGCCGTGAGTGTTGCTTTCCTGTTCGAATACCTGGATGATACGGCGAAATCCCCTGAACACATCAGTCAATTGGTCAGTGTCCCCACGCTGGGACTTGTTTCCCGCCTGTCACATCAGGAGTACTCGCAGGGCCTTATTACTTTGCGTGAACCACAATCGTCGGCGACCGAGGGCTTTCGAGCACTCAGCACAAGCATCCAGTTTTCGAGCCCTGACAAGCCGCTCAAGTCACTGTTGGTTGCCAGTAGCGACCCCGGGGACGGCAAAACGACTGTACTGGGGAATCTAGCCGTTTGTCTTGCGCAGGCGGGCCTCAGGGTGATCGCTATTGATACCGACCTGCGACGGCCTGCACTGCATAAGCTTTATGGCATGTCGAACTCGGTTGGGCTAACCAATCTTCTGTCGGGGCAGGTCACGGATATTGCCGAAGTAATCAAACCTACCGCCGAGCCTAATCTGTCGGTTGTAACCAGTGGGCCGCCGCCGCCAAATCCTTCGGAACTTCTGGGCTCCCAGCGTCTGCAGGGCATCGTTGGCCGCCTTCAGGAACAGGCCGATATGCTAATCTTCGATAGTCCGCCTGTCCTCGTGGCGACCGATGCCGTTCTGCTTTCGACAAAGGTGGACGGGGTCGTGATCGTGGTTGATACCGCACGAACGCGGATGGGATCCCTCAAGCACGCAGTGGAGAGCATACGCAAGGTAGGAGGCGTCATTCTCGGTGTAGTCTTGAACAAGATCGGACCGGGGGACGGGCTTTACTACTCTTACCATCACTACCGTTACTACAACTATGCCGAGGACGGCAACTCTGGCCTGAAGGCGAACGGTCAGTCTCGATGGCTGGGCTGGCTCTTGAACGGGCGAGCCAAATCAGGAACCTACCATGGCGATGGGGCCAGTAATAAGACAAAGTAGGGATGTCTGGACTGAAATCTATCGACTCGGCCAGGTGGGCGGCGCCGACAGTGTTTGCCCCGGCCAGATCGGCGATGGTGCGGGCCAGTTTCAGGACGCGGTGGAAGGCCGCGGGCGGAAAGGTGAGGCTGGTTCATGGCGGCTTTGAGGAGACCCTGGGCGGCGGCGTCAGTGCGACAGAAGTCGCGGACTTCGGCGGGGGTCATCTCGTCGTTGCGGGCTAGCTTGGTATCTTTGAAACGCGTTCGCTGGAGGTCTCTCGCCGTTTCGACTCTGGCCCTGATCGCTGACGATGCTTCACCCAGTCTATCGTTGGCCAGCTTCTCGTAGTCAACTCGCGGGACCTCGACGTGAATGTCGATGCGATCGAGAAGTGGGCCACTGATGCGCTTCTGGTAGCGAGCCACGATGGTGGGAGAGCAGGTATATTCTTTAACGGGGTCGCCATAGTAGTAGACGATGGGGTACCCGTGCAGGTTACAGCTATGGTATCGAGAGGTCTTACCGAATGCCGGGACGTTGGTCGGCCGCATCATATCTTGATTTTTCTGGCGAGTCTTCGGAATCTCTTCCATCGTGGGGTTATTCTATCAGGCGAGCCCGACTAGAGCAAGGATTGACAAGTTGTTATGGCCAGGGCTGCTGGGCTGGACGAGATCACTGTACGCGACTGGGATCGCTACGAGACGGTGTCCTTAAGCTGTCGAGACAAGGTACGGAGAGCTTGCGAAGTTCTAGCCCAAGTTCCGCAGTTTGAGTATGCGATGAGTTTTCTACGAGTTGTTTCACGCTCAAGAACGGGTATTTGGAGGCGATCCCAAACGGCTTCTGAGCGTGGATTTTGGTGAGAAGCCCTGTAGTGTAATCGCCTGAGTCAGGGGAACAGGCTATAATGTTGGCATGTACCTGAGACGATGCCGCGCCAGCAATCGAAGGAACGGGAAGGTCTACTGGGAGCTGGTCGAGTCCTATCGGACAGAGCGGGGGCCACGCCAACGGGTAGTGGCTTATCTCGGCGATGTAAGCGAAGCCGAGGGTCTTTGCGTAAAGCGAACGGCAAAAGGGCAGAAGGGCTATTGGCAGAGTCAGCTCTTTGATGAAGACCCAGAGCCGGAGTGGGTAGAGGTAGATACCAAGGGACTCCGCGTGGAAATGGTGCGAGACTTTGGTGGCGGCTGGCTAGGGTTGGAAATTGCCGAGAAACTTGGGTTAATTGCGTTCTTAGACAAGCAACTTCCCCAAGGACGAGAGGATGTTCCTTGGTCACTGACGACTTTGACGCTAGTCTTGATGCGGCTTTGTGAGCCTTCAAGCGAGTTAAGGATAGCGGAGGAGTTGTACGAGCGGAGCGCCTTAGTACTACAACCGTAGTTGGGCTATGATGTATCGTAGCTATTTGTCTGCATGTCTATGGCACGGAGGCGACGCCTGTAATGGCCTCGGCGGGCCTGCCAGCGCTTGTGTCGGCGCCAATATGACCACGCCAGGCGCAATGCATCTGAGTGTGGCGGCAGCGGCAGCGCCACCTCCAACAGCCGCCGCACTTCCGGCACTGTCACGTTCGCCAGTTCGAAAACTGGTCCCCCCCTTTTGCCTCCTCCGTACTCCGGATGGAGGCAAGCCAAGCGTGAGCCAGCATTACCAGTGTAATGTGGCGGTGCCAACTGGTCCAGTAGCGCACTTCGTAGTGGTCCAAGCCGGTTTCGCCCTTGGCTTCCTCGAAACACTGTTCCACCGTGTAGCGCGTCGCCGCAACGACCGCCAACTCTTCCAGCGTGGTCTCCCACGGAGCCAGGGCCAGGTAGTAGGCCAGTTCGGTCGGGTCACTGACCGAGCGCCGGGCCAGCAGCCAGACCGCCGGTCCCGGCAATTGATCCCTGCTCTCGGTGACCTGCACCCGTCCCCAGTCGTAGACGCGTGGTCCCTTCTCGCCCTCGGCCACACTGAACCGCTGCCACTGCCCAGCCGACCAACTGGCCACGACGGCGGCCACCGTAGTGGTAGGTGGTGCCTCGGGGACCAAGCGGATCTTGGTGCGCTGACGCCCCGCAGTGGCTCGCTCCGGCACCACGACGGGCGGGCGCTTCGTCCAGACCGGCGCCGTGGACGAGACGGCCAGGACGTAGCCGCACCCCTGCTCCTCGACAGTCGCACGCAGTCGCGGGTCGTTGCCGTACACCTCGTCCCCGCTGACCCAGCGCATCGGCACGCCCTTCTCCCATGCGTTCCTCAGCATGGCGATACCCTGCTCCGGCTTGGTCTGAAAGACTACGTCCTCGGGGACCTGGGCCGCGGTCCGGCGGTCCGTGTCCGAACACCAGACTTCAGGCAGATACAGCCGACGGTCCAGGAAGACATGCCCGCTTGGCGCACTGTAGGTCAGGAAGACGCCGATCTGGCAGTTCTCGACCTTGCCAGCCGTGCCGCTATACTGACGCTGGACGCCGACGGAGTTGGTGCCCTTCTTCAGGAAACCGGTCTCGTCAAGGACGCCAATCCCGTCCTGGTGCCCAAAGGTCTTGACAACATAGGCCTGCAAGATGTCGCGTGCGGCGTCGGCATCCCAGTCCACTCGATAGAGCAGACGTTGCATGCGGTCCGGGGTGGCATCCCCGACCGCTTCAGCCACCTGCCAGCCGTTTTTGCGTTCAACAGGAGTAAGCAGACCGCGCAGATACTTGACGGCTTGCTCTCGGGATTCGCG
>JAUSEJ010000540.1 GCA_030650265.1 Dehalococcoidia bacterium
GATCGAGAAGAAGCAGATGACGACGGACTCGGGCGGACCGGGCCAGTATCGCGGGGGCTGCGGGCAGGAGACGACCGTGAGATTCGTCCAAGAGATATCAGCCGTCTGTGACCCCGGGCCCGACCGAAGCAAGTATCCGGCACGGGGATCGTACGGGGGCCAACCAGGGGCGCCTGGCAGTCTCAGACTCAACGCGGAGCCTATCTTTGGCAAGAAGATGGTCTCTATTAGAAATGGTGATCGTTTGATCTCGGCGACGCCGGGCGGCGGTGGCTTCGGCGATCCCTTGCAGCGAGACCCGGCAAGGGTGCTGGAAGACGTCCTCGACGATCTGGTCTCCCTCGAGCAAGCGACTTCTACTTACGGTGTGGTTCTGGATACTGCTAAGAGGAGCGTTGACGCTGAACGCACGGCCGAACTTCGCCGGACTCGTCGGTCGTAGCAGCGAATTCAAGATATGGCGGACATCGACAGAGCGAACGGCCGTTAGCCCTCACAGTAGGAAGTCTCAGAGAGATTACCAATCAGATTAGTCAATACTGGGGAAGACACCAGGCAATTCCCATGCTATGATGACATGGTCAGGACCAGATGCCGAAGACGCTGATGTCTTTTGCAAGCGTCGGGAAAGATAGTCAACCGTCGCTAGATGAATCAATCCTTTGGCGAACAGATCAGTCGGCATAAAAAATAGGAGGAAGGCCAATGTCCCGCATCGACGAACTGCAGAAGAAATACCCGACAATTCCCCGCGAAATCATCATCAAATGGGAGATCCTAAACCGTGGCGTGGCCGACACGGACGACCTCGACAAGGCTAGCATGTGGGCGCCTGCCGGCGGAAGTTACCAATCCTACGACCATGATATGACCCTGAAACAGGTGCTGGAGAAGAGGCCGTGGCGAGCCAAGGGTGACCAACTGCTGCGTCCTGATCAGGTCTTTATGAACAGGGGCATGAGCGTCTTGCTACAGAGGAATTTCAAGAGCCCTTATGAGGTCAGGGAAGAAAGCAATGGCCAATTGGCCTTTTATCAAGGCGACGAGAAGGTCCAGGATGTCTACTATATTCCCCGTAAGAAGGGTGCGGCGGACGAGCTTGTAACCAGCAAGGGGACGAGAGTATCGAGCGTCGTTACCACCAATCGCGTCTGCTTCTTCATTTTTCCCGTGCGTTACTGCGAGTACTTTGCTACTGGTGATGAGTGCAAGTTCTGCAACTTCAATGCGACGCAGGAGGATTCCCGCTCGGTTGGCCTTGGCCGCTCGGTGACGGTCAATCTTGCGGACACCATCGAGGCCTATCAACTCCTTGGCTCCCAAACGCAATATGTGGAAGGCCGCTTCGAGATGGGTGGTTTCACCGACGCCGAGAAGGAGTCGAAAATCCATCTGGATTTTGTCGAGAAGGTGGGGTCCGCCCTCGCCTACAAGCCCAATCTCACCCTCCATACCGAGGCCACCGAGAGGAAAGCCATGCAGAGGATGAAGGATTCGGGACTGGACTGCATCACCCTCCAAATGGAAGTTTGGGACCGCAACCTGTTCGGCGAGATACTGCCAGGAAAGGCAAAGACGAGGCCCTACGACAAGTGGTTGGAGGGTTTCCAGGATGCCGTGGACATCTTCGGCGTTGGCAACGTGGGAGGCAAGATCATTGCCGGTCTCAGCATGATGCCGGAGAATGGACATTCGACCTGGCAGGAGGCGCGTGATTGCCACATTGAGGGGAATACCTGGCTTATCAAGCATGGCGTGATGCCTACTTTCACCAACCTGCGGCTACCACCAGGCTCGGTATATGGCAAAACTCCTATTCTACGGGAGAAACTGCCTCCTACCGAGTATTTCCTGGACGTGGCCCTGGCCCACGATCAGGCGATGAATGAATATGGTCTCTATGAGAAGCTGAACAGACTTATGTACTGTGGCTTTGATTGTATTCCCGCTCCCTACGCTGGCGAGATCGGCATGCTGGAGAAAGCCGGAGATGTTGGTAAGTGGATGTCCAAGGTAGTTCCGGACGAGACGAACTGGCTAGCCAAGGTAATCTCGTCTATCGAGGCCGAAGCAGGCCAGAAAGCAGCGAAGGAGAGAATTGGCTAGGTTGGCATAACGCTTCGTTCGATCGGTGACGCCAAACGCTCCGGCGCTTGCGACAGGAACAAGATAACCGGCGGGGATGGGGGACGGACCGCCGTCGCCCCGTCCCCTGTTTCCTCGCGGGCTCCCGATTTGACATCGGCGCCGAAAAGCGCTATCATTTGCCTCCGGTATAGACAGGGAGGAGCGCATGCAGATCAGGGATTATTGGCGGGTTATCGCCAAGCGCTGGTGGATATTCCTTTTGGTCGCCGCCGTGGCGGGTGCCAGCGCCTACGGTTACAGCAAGCTTCAGCAACCCATGTATAAGTCCTCGGCGAAACTTTATGTCACTCCCGCCCGTCCTGACTACGGAGTGACTCTGGTAATCTCAAACCTTATCAGGCAGTATGGCTTTCAGCTCAAAAGCGACAGATTCGTTAACAAGATCAATGAGCAGCTCCGGTTGGACCTGGCACCCACAGTCCTGAGGGGCCGGATCGCCGTTGCGTCCACGGCTGATAACTTCGCTATTCAGGTCGATGTTGACGACCCCGATCCGGCCAACGCTCAGCGGATCGCCAAAGCCCTGGCGCAGGAGTTCGTCGATTGGCACCAGGTACGCATGGCGGCGGTGGACCCCCGGGACAAGATCGACGTGGAGGTGTTTGACGAGCCGGAGCCGGCCATCTTGAGCAGTCCCAAAACAAGAGTCAACGTTACGGCAGCTCTCGTTCTCGGGCTGCTGTTGGCTGGCATAATTGCCTTCGTTCTGGAGTATTTGGACGACACCATTAAGAGCGCTGAAGACGTGGAGCGGTATGTAGCCCTTCCAGCCATCGGCAGTATCCCAACCATCACAACAGCCGAAGCCAGACGGGCGAGGTGAGGAAGGACAGATAATGGCAGTAAACGGAATAGACGGGCGAGATCGATTGGTCACCTTCTCCAACCCGCGGTCGCCCATTGCGGAAGCTTATCGCCAATTGCGGACTAATATCCAGTTTTCCAGTCTTGACAAGACCTTGAGATCGCTGCTAGTTACAAGCACTAGCCCGGAGGAAGGTAAGAGTACGACGCTGGCCAATCTGGCGGTCGCCATTGCCCAAACCGGCAGTAGAGTGATATTGGTCGACTGTGATTTACGGAGGCCGACCATCCACTCCATCTTCGGTCTGGGGAATGCGGCCGGCTTGACCTCCGTGGTCCTCGACCCTGCCAGTCGCCACTTGCCCTTGCAGGATAGCGGCATCGAGAATCTGCAGATATTGTCCAGCGGCCCACTCCCACCAAATCCATCGGAGTTGCTCGGATCGAGGCGCATGGGCGAGGTGATCGACCTGCTGGAATCCGAGGCCGACATGGTGCTATTTGACTCTCCACCCATTATCGCCGTCACTGACGCAGCCATTCTTGCCACGCGGGTAGACGGAGTCATTCTGGTAATCAATGCTGGCAAGACCAAGCGGGAATTGGCTAGAAAGGCCAAGGCGCTGCTGGAGAAAGTGAACGCCAATATTCTTGGCGTCGTCCTCAACAACATGAAGTTTGATTCAAGCCTCAACCACTACTACGGAGAGCCTGGCGTCGACAAAAAGTGAGACGTTCCTACAGATACCTTGCCAAAGAGGCCCGAGCTCTGGTCATACTGGTGCCCCTACTGGTATTGTCGGCCCTGGCCGGAACCGGGGCCAGCAAGACCATCGCCTCCGGCGATCTAAGTAATCTGGCAGTCTCTCCCGTGTCACCCCTGCCGAATTCTCCACCAACGGGCGTCGTGTCCGACCTCAGCAACAATCTCTGGCTCATTGGTCTAGTTGTCCTTCTGGTTGTCCTCGTGACGGGGGTCGTCCTGTGGCGGCGCCGGAGATCAAGCTAGACTGGTGGAAGCCCATCGGGCTTGAGCAGTCGTCCTCCAATCATCGAGCCGGCGCTGGTGACCGTGAAATTCAAGGTCCTGGTGATGGCCTCCGGCGTATCGGGAAAGTCAACCCTTACGGAGGGCTTGCCATAAGTCCAGTCTGCGGCTTGATTCGGCATTGCCGGTCCCACCGACACCATCCAGGCGCCAGGGCTTACGTCGATAGTGTACCTGCCCTGGTTGTCCACCATGCCATTGGCCCAGCCGGCGCCACCCTCTTTGTTGGCAAACACCATGGCATCGTTTACGGCCTGACTTGCCACCCGCGCCAATCCCCCGAAGGGCACCAAGATAATGAACAGAGTGATGGCGATGATGGAGGCAAGACTAGCACAAACGATTTCAAGTAGTTCTTCGCAGCGCGACCTCCCCAAACGACTCAGATTTTGCAGAGAAGCAACGAATAAAATACTACCGGCCAGGCATAGAACGCCAGGACGCGTTACGTCGGCATAGTACCATCTGGCCATGACAAAATTAAGAGATCAAATGGGCTATTTTTGAATCAGTACTAATTTGGTAGCGATGGACTGGACAAATGGTAAAGGAAGTACTTTTTGAGGTACTATTTAATAGCAGGGCCAAAGGTGCTAGAATCCAACCATGGAGATTTCAGCCACCAGAAGTAGAGGAGAGATCGAGAATAGACCGGCCAGGCGTCATTCGCTCCGGGTGGTAATCTGCGCCCTGCTTGTCACTGCCTCTACTATTCTCCCTTACCTTTACGCCTACTTCACGACTCCGTCAGGCCTGCAATTCGAGGGCATCCTCGTCATGCCCCAGGATCTCTTTAGCTATCTGGCCAAGATGCAATTGGGGGCGAGTGGCGAATGGCTTTTCCGGCTAATGTACACGCCTGAGAACCACGATGGGGCCTTCATTTTACCTTTCTATCTTACTCTTGGCAGATTAAGCTCGGCGCTCGGAATGCCTTTGGTCTTAACCTTTCATCTGGCGCGTCTTGCCACCGGGACTCTTCTGCTCGTTACGGTGTTCTATTTCGCTCTGTCTATCTTCGGACGTGCCGACCGGGCCTGGGCCTGTTTCGCCGTCGTGGCCTTGAGCTCGGGACTTGGTTGGCTGGCTACCCTCTTCGGCCATCTATCAGCCGACCTGCTTATTCCCGAATTGACAACCTATGCGGCCATCTTCGCCAACCCACACTTTCCCTTAGGCGTCGCCCTCCTGATCGGCGCTCTACTCGCCATGCTGAAGGCGATCGAGCGTCGTCAAGTGAAGTATGCCTTCATGGGAGGCCTATTAACCCTCGGTCAGACCTTCGTCCAGCCGTTTCTGGTGATAACCGTGATCGTGGTGGTCGTCGTTTGGCTCGTCTGGCGCTGGCTGACGCTGACTGGACCGGGAGTCCGACTCGTCTCGCCAAATGAAGGACGAGTCGGTCTCCCAAGAACGTCTGCGCCGTTTGATCTAATTCGGGCAGAGGCAGCCTACCTTGGATTGCTGCTGGTCCTGCCCGCACCGGGCCTGGTCTACGACTTCGTGGCCCTCTATCTGAACCCGGTTCTCAGCCAATGGACGGCGCAGAATGTCACTCCCTCGCCCCCCTTCTACGATTACCTATTGGGCTACGGCCTTCTTGCTTTGCTAGCAGGGTTTGGCCTGGCGCACGAGGTCCTGAGGTTGCGGGTTGGCAAGTTAGCTGAACTGCGCGGGTACGGTGTCAGCGGATATTCAGCGGATAAGCGGATAGACAGTCCGTCCTCATCGGCTTATCCGCTGCCCCAATCCGCTGACGCCGCATCCCCGTCGGAGAT
>JAUSEJ010000550.1 GCA_030650265.1 Dehalococcoidia bacterium
CTCTCCCGCTCGGGGGAGAGGGGGCTAACTGGGGCTAACAAGATACGTTATCTCGTAAGACAAAGGTAATCCCCTCTCCCTTGACGGGAGAGGGCTAGGGTGAGGGTGCTTCCGGTAAGTCTTCGTGAATAATCCGGACTATAGCAGACAGCTTCCGGTCCCAACCCGGAAATCCCGAAACGGGGCGCTTCCTTAGCAGCGAAGCGAAGAATGACGTGTCTGCGCACTGCCATCAATACAGGCACATCGTGAATAATCCAGGTTTGGGTGAGGGTGAAAGCGCTCTGCATTCCTCAATTGTCACGCTGATGCAATACTACCCATTCCTGAACTGTTACAAGAGAGGTTGCAGCTCAGAAAAGGGCGGCGCGATCCTCCTCGCTGCTCACCCCCGTGTCTTTCGAGCGTCTACACTTGGAACGACGTGGAACAGTCCGGCAGTTTCCCGAGCAAGATACCCTATAGATGGGGTGACGCTGTGCTTGCCGCTCCTTGATCTGTCGCGAACGATCCGACCGGCGATGGCCGGACAACGCAGAAATGGGATCCGACCGAAAGGTTGGATCCCATTCAGGGTGACGCGTTCCCGATCGCGATAGTGGAAGTCCTCTCGCTCGGCTGAGATTACATACAGACTCTTCTCAGCCGCGCTGATGGTCTATGTATCAATGACCACGTGTTTTATCGACTCCCTCAGATACGTGTACGTAATATGCACCTTCCCATCCCTCGTCTGGATGATCGCCGGATAAGAGTATTCGCCTTCCTCGGTGTTCTCAAGCAGGCAGATTTGTTTCCATTCCCTGCCATCCGCAGATGATGACAGGGCGAGGACGTTACGCCCGCCCCAGTCCGTGGCTATGGGATTGTTCACCAGCAAATGGCGGCCGTCCCGCGGCGTCACGGCGTCAAGTCCTGAGTTGTTCCCGATGATGTCAGTCAGCCCGAAGTCGGACCAGGTCTGGCCGTCGTCCTCGGACCAGAGTTCGCCGACCCTACCGTGCCGGGTCCGGCAGAGCGCCTGGATCCGGCCGTCCGGGTGTGTAAGAAAGGCCGGCTGAATTGCGGAATACACCCGGCTGTCGTTGCATGGGCCAATTCTTTGCCACGTCTTGCCGAGGTCCTTCGTCACGTTGAAGAACACCTGCCACCCATCGGCTTCGTCGCTGGAGCCGCAAAGTATCGTGCCCTCCTTGAGCTGGATCGGTTTGTTCTTCACGGGGCCATAAACCCTTTCGTCCAGAAGCCTTGGCTCGCTCCAGGTTGCCCCGGCGTCCGCGGAGGTCATAAGCACGCTCTGCCAACTGGGAATCTTGAACCCGACCTTGTAGAAGAGCATCAGCGGGCCATTCGCGGGCTGAAACAGGACAGGATTCCAGCAGGTCGCTCCCGGCGTCCCCGATCTCTCTCCATTGGCCACTTCGACCGGCTTGGACCAGCGCAATCCGACGTTATGCGAGAGCCAAATCCCGACGCTGGGATGCCCTTCTCCTTCCCCTCCGAACCATGCCGCAACTAGGCCACCCTCGGTCTCCACGATGGTCGAGGCGTGACACTCGCGAGTGGGTTTGTCGCTCAGTGGGAATATTAACTCGGCTTTCAACGGATGTCAGACCTTTCTCTCTTGGAGGCAATCAAGCCTCAAGGTATCATATCACATTGCAGGGGGACGAGGGTTCTGAGGGTTGTAATGGTTCTAAGGGTTCTAAGACTCGGTCCTAGAGCTCGCTGGGTCACTGGACTAGCCACTAGCCACTAACCACTTCCCTCTCCTCCCCCCAACACGCACACTATGTGACAATAGCGAGCAAGCTGTGCCAAGACCGCTACCGGGTCGTGTCAATATTAGTGTGTAAAATCAAGTTTGGGTGTTTCCTTCCAGTCGTTGTTTCTTTGCCAGAACAGGCCGTACAGAAGTCGGTAGCAGCTCTCCCTGTTCTGAAATCCTGCCCAGCCGTAGGACCTGCT